>DHIM01000131.1:0-9044 GCA_002403785.1 Clostridium sp. UBA4746 | reverse complement strand
GTTTCAATATTAATATTACAATATGTATATCAACAAATTGAATATCAGAAAACCTTAATTACTGTTGATTATTTTATGAATTTGTCGTTGATTTGACCTTTAGCTATTAACAATCATATCAAAGTATTGTATAATGTATTTAGACGATACTTATTACTAATTAACATTTATTATTAATTCGTTCTCCCATTAATTTATATGGTAAAACGCTAACTTTATAAAACATCGTAAAATTAATATACTATAAGGAGGAAAAATAATGTTTAAACAATGGAATGGTTTCAAAGGTGATTTATGGAAAGATCAGATAAACGTAAAAGACTTTATTCAAAAGAATTACACCTTATATGAAGGTGATGATAGCTTTTTAGTCGGAACAACCACTAAGACTAGTAAAGTTTGGGGTAAAGCTAATTCGCTCATATTAGAAGAAATTAAAAAAGGTATTATAGATGTAGAAACTAATGAAATTTCAGGAATAGATAATTTTAAGCCTGGATACATTGATAAAGAAAATGAAATAATTGTTGGATTACAAACAGATGCTCCACTAAAAAGAATAGTAAATCCATTTGGTGGCTTTAGAATGGTAGAGCAATCACTTAAAGAGTATGGTTACAAATTAAATGAGGATATAAAAGAATTTTTCCCGAAATACAGAAAGACACATAACGAAGGTGTTTTTGATGCATACACCGATGCTACTAAAGTTGCAAGAACTGTAGGATTATTAACCGGACTTCCAGATGCATATGGTAGAGGACGAGTAATAGGTGACTACAGAAGAATAGCTCTTTATGGATTAAATTTTTTAGTTGAGCAGAAGAAAAAAGATTTAAAAGAACTTACAGGACACGCATCAGACGATATAATAAGACATAGAGAAGAACTAAGTATGCAAATAAGAGCACTTGGTCAAATAAAAAGTATGGCTTTAAAATACGGTGTTGACCTTTCAAGACCATCTACTAGCGCAAAGGAAGCTGTTCAAGCCGTTTACCTTGGATACCTTGCGGGTATAAAAGAAAACAATGGTGCTGCAATGTCACTAGGAAGAACAACTACTTTCTTAGACATTTATTTTGAAAGAGACTTAAAGGAAGGAATAATTACTGAAGATGAAGCTCAAGAGATTATTGATCAGTTTGTAATTAAACTTAGAATGGCAAGACATCTCAGAACTCCTGAGTACAATGATTTATTTGGTGGGGATCCGAATTGGGTAACAGAATCTATTGGTGGTATAGCTCTTAACGGAACTCCAATGGTAACAAAGAATTCCTTTAGATTCCTCCATACATTAACAAACCTAGGATCAGCACCAGAACCTAATATGACTGTGCTTTGGTCAGAAAAGTTACCAGAAACTTTTAAAAAATACTGTGCTAAAATGTCCATTGAAACTGATGCACTGCAGTATGAAAATGATGATATAATGAGACCAATCTATGGTGATGATTATGGCATAGCTTGCTGCGTTTCTGCTATGGAAATAGGTAAGAGGATGCAATTCTTCGGAGCAAGAGCTAATCTTGCAAAATCATTATTACTATCACTTAATGGTGGAGTAGATGAGTTAAAAGGAAAGCTTGTAGTACCTGGAATCGAAAAAATAACTGATGAAATTCTTGACTACAAAACAGTTAGAAAAATGTATTCAAAGGTTTTAGAATATGTTGCCGCAATGTATGTAGATACAATGAATACCATACATTATATGCATGATAAATATGCTTATGAAGCTGGGCAACTTGCTCTTCATGACACAGATCTTAAATATTTTATGGCATTTGGAGTAGCAGGACTTTCAATTGCAGCTGACTCCTTGAGTGCTATAAAATTTGCAAAGGTAACTCCTGTAAGAAATGCAGAAGGTATAACTGTCGATTTTAAAACAGAAGGAGATTTTCCTAAATACGGTAATGATGATGACAGAGTTGATGATTTAGCTGTTGAACTTATTAAAGAGTTCAGTAATGCCCTAAAGAAACACCCAGCATATAAAGGGGCAGAACATACTTTATCAGCACTTACTATTACATCGAATGTGGTTTATGGTAAGAAGACAGGAACAACTCCCGATGGAAGAAAACAAGGTGTACCATTAGCCCCTGGAGCAAACCCAACACAAGGTAATGATGAAAACGGAGCATTAGCATCATTAAATTCAGTTGCTAAGATTCCTTATAGAACTTATTGCCAAGATGGAGTATCAAATACTTTTTCAATAGTACCGGCTGCACTTGGAATAGATGAAGCTACAAGAATAAATAATCTAGTTTTCCTTTTAGATGGCTATTTTGCACAAAGTGCACACCATTTAAATGTAAATGTACTAAATAGAGAAGTTTTAATAGATGCTATGGAAAATCCAGACAAATATCCAACATTAACAATAAGAGTTTCAGGCTATGCCGTTCATTTCAATAGATTGTCAAAAGAACAGCAGCTAGAAGTTATAAGCAGAACTTTTCATAAAAAAATCTAATTGATTTTTGCCAAACTGGAGGAGGGGTATATATGGTTAAAGGTAAAATTCATTCTATAGAAAGCATGGGCCTAGTTGATGGTCCAGGAATACGAGTAGTGGTTTTTTTTCAAGGGTGTAAATTAAGATGTGCCTATTGCCATAACCCCGATACTTGGCAGCTAAATGGTGGCATAGAAATGACACCAGGAGAAATTGTTCAAAAAATTGTTAGATTTAAACAATATTTTAATAGATCTGGTGGAGGGGTCACTTTCTCTGGTGGCGACCCACTACTTCAGTCACAATTCCTGCTTGAGTGTTTAAAATTATGTAAACAAAACGGCATTCATACTGCCCTGGATACTGCTGGCTTTGGCGATGGTAATTATGACGAGATATTAAAGTATACAGATTTAGTGCTTTTAGATATAAAACACACATCTAGTAAAGGTTATGTTGCTTTAACAGGAAAAAGTGCAACAGATGTTAATATATTTTTAGAAGCATTAAGAAAATCAAAATCTAGGGTTTGGGTAAGGCACGTTGTTGTACCCGGACTAACAGATTCTAAGGAGCACATAACTAAACTTGCAAAAATTATTAGTGAGGAAGTACCTAATTTAGATAAAGTAGAACTTCTTCCCTACCATGTTCTTGGAGTTAGTAAATACGAATCTTTATCTATACCTTATAAATTGAAAGGCGTAGAACCAATGGATAAAGACAAAACTAAAGAGCTCCAATTACTAATCAATAATCTATTAAACATCAAATAGCAATATGAACTTTCTCCTATGCGACTTTAAATAAGAGATTGAAACATGAAAATCCATTAAGGAATTCTAATTGTTTCTGCTCCTCTTATTTAAAGTCACTTCCGTAGAAAGTTCATACTATTATGCATACACTAATTTTCTCTAAGATGTATGAATATATGACGAATGAGAAAAGTTATCCACATTGTTTTTAGAAAGTTTCTCCATAAAAAGATAGAAAGGCAGAAGATCATATTAAATCTTCTGCCTTTCTATTTTTTATTATGTATAATTATCTCAATACAAATAATTATATTAAAAAAATCTCTGTAACATTATATACAAAAATATAAAATCAAGTGTTTGATTAATAAACAAGGAATCTTAAAAATGAACTCAAATTCAATTCTTCCCTATATAGATTATGAAGCACTAAAAAGAAATCCTAAGATAATAATAGGATATTCTGATGTTACAGCAATTCTACTTGCTATATTTGCACAAACAGGGATAGTAACTTACTATGGACCTGCATTAGTGGCTTCATTTGGTGAATTACCAGCCTTTGTTGATTCTACTTATAAATATTTTAAGGAAATCACTATGGATGAAACAAAAATTCCTTATCTCTTTGAACTCCTGAATATTGGTCAGATGAACACATTAATTGGGAAACACAAGATAGAAGCAAAGAAAAAAGAGAAAATCAATGTATTACAGTTTGCGAGGGGATTGTTAGAGGTAGAGTAATAGGCGGAAACTTGAATACAATGCATGGAATATGGGGTAGTAAATATATACCTGAAATAAAGGATGGAGATATACTTTTTATAGAAGATTCTTTAAAAGATTCTCCTTCAGAAAAAATTTAAATAGAATAAACTATTTCACCATTTCCTTATATTGTACATCAATTGAAAATCTATGATATCTTAATAATCATAGGATTATTAGTTTCAATTTTAATTTCTGTAGAAAGAATTTTTAATACATTAAATCATAAATCCTATCTTGAAATACATTGCAGCGTATTATTTTATCTTCTTTCTTAGAGAATGCTAATAAAAGTATATATTGCGTAGAATGCGTCCGAGCAAGCCTTAGTAATTCTTAATTTATATTATTTTCAGTTGCGTAAGGAAAAATGCATGTTTGAACGCAGTGAGTTTGCATTTTTTAGCAACTGAAAATAAAATGAATTTTAGAATTCCTTGGCAACGCGAGCACATTCCAGCAATATATACTTTTCGTTATAGCATACTCAGAGAAATGATACCCCTTTTATTTTATATTTCTACTACCAGGTTTTACATAAGGAGATCCACTTTTGCAAAGCGGGCATTCTGCTGGATCATAACTTTCGATATCAAGTTTTATAGAGCTATATATAGGATAATTCAAAGTGCTACTTCCTCTATCAACTATGCAACATATGCCAACTACTTCTGCTCCAAGTTCTTTCAAGACTTCTATTGTTTCTAAAGAAGATTTCCCTGTAGTTACTACATCTTCTGTAATTAAAATTTTCTGACCTTTTTTAATTTCAAAACCACGACGTAGTTCCATCTTGCCATCTACCCTTTCAGTAAATATAGCTGGTTTTCCAGTTTGTCTACCTACTTCGTAAGCCACTATTATTCCGCCCATAGCGGGTCCAACTACTATATCAAAAGCTATGTCGCGAATTTTGTCAGCTACTACGCTAAGAACCTTGGCAGACTTGTCTGGATATTGAAGCAACTTCGCACATTGGCAATATCTATTACTGTGTCTTCCTGAAGATAACAGAAAATGTCCCTCGAGTAATGCACCTGATTCTTTTAATATATCTAAAACATTTATATTCATATAATCTCCTCCAATTTTAAACTCAAGACTCTTAATCTTTTTATATAATTCCTCTAATTTCGCTTAAATCTTTAATACCTTCTTTTATCAAGTAATTCTCAATTCCCTCTATTATATCGATGCAAATGTCTGGTTTTATAAAATTAGCAGTTCCAACTCCTACTGCTTGCGCTCCAACCATTATGAATTCTATAGCATCTTCAAAAGAAGCTATGCCACCCATACCTACAACTGGTACATTTACAGCCTTGCATACTTCATGAACCATTCTGAGTGCCATAGGTTTTATAGCCGGCCCTGATACCCCTGCATATATATTGTTAAATATTGGTTTACGTTTATGTATATCTACTGCCATACCTTTAAATGTGTTAACTAAAGACAATGAATCTGCTCCAGCTTCGCAACATTTATATGCCATATCTACTATGTCTTCCGCATTAGGTGATAACTTAACCATAAGAGGTTTCTTGCAAACACTTTTCACTTCACGTACCACGTCAAATGCCACCTTTGATTTAATTCCAAAAGCCATACCTCCGCATAATACATTAGGACAAGATATGTTTAATTCAAGTATATCTATAGCTTCGTTATTTAATCTTTCTATTGCAACCATATATTCCTCGACGCTACTCCCACCAACATTTGCAATTATTGCTGTATTATATTGTAGCATCATTGGAAGTTCAATATTTATGTATTTTTCAATACCTGGATTTTGAAGGCCTACACTATTAAGCATCCCACCACGTGATTCATAAACTCTTACTCCATCATTACCTTGTTTTCCATTAAGCGTAAGGCCCTTACCTGATATGCCTCCAAGTCTTCCTATATCAAAATACTGTTTATATTCCTCGCCAAATCCGAAAGTTCCAGATGCAGCTATAACAGGATTTTTTAAAACTACACCACATAAGTCTACTTTAGTCATTAAAAATCAAATCCTTTCCATTAAATACTGGACCATCTTTGCAAGTTCTCTTGTTTCCACCCTTTGTTTTACAGGTACAGACAAGACATGCACCCATTCCGCATGCCATATGATTTTCCATAGACACATACACTGGAACTTTTGCATCATTACATATACTTATAACCTTTTTCATCATAATTTCTGGTCCACAACAAATAACAGTTTGATATTTTCGTGGATTTATTATATCTGTTATATATCCCTTATGACCAATTTTACCACTTTCTGTGGATAAGTTGATATTTTTTACATATTTTTCCACAGAATCCACAGAATAATCCACAGCCCTAAAACCTGCATACAAGTCTATTTCACAACCCATAAGCTTTTTAATCAAATATATAAGTGGTGCTATGCCAATCCCTCCAGATACGACAGCAATCTTCCCTTTAATTTTTTCTACATCAAATCCATTTCCTAAAGGCCCCATTATCTGAAGTTCGTCATTTTTCTGAAGTTTACTTAGATGTTTTGTGCCCTGCCCTACTATTTGGTATAAAAAGCTTATTTTCTCATCATCCACATCATATACACTTATAGGTCTTGGTAATAATGGCTCAAGCTCTCCTACCTTTAACATAAAAAACTGACCCGGCTTTACGTCAAATTTACCCTTTATAGAAAGCTTATACACGCCCTCACTTATTAAATCATTTTCATATGTCTTCACGACTGAGCATTTCAAATAAACCCCTCCAGTGTTAATTAGCTGCTTTTCTTATTTCATCTCTCATTTTTATTGCCTCTGCTCTAGCACACTGTTCAAAATGACTTGCACCATTCTCAACTTTTTTATATGCAAGCAGAATACTCCTAGAGGCATTTACCACTCCGCCATTTCCACCTTTTAAGTATATAGCTACATCTTTAGCGGCACCACCTTGTGCTCCATAACCAGGTATCAAGAAAAACATCTTTTTAAGGTCTTCCCTCATCTTTAACCCTTCATCTATATGAGTACATCCTACAACACCACCTATAGAACTATATCCGCATTCTCCAATAAATTCTTCACCGATTTTCAATAATTTCTCGCCTACAACATCATATACCTTTTTGTTTTCTTTATTCTCTATATACTCTATGTCTTCTGCACCTTTATTTGAAGTTCTCACTAATGAAAATAATCCTTTTTCATTATTTTTTATATAAGGAAGATATGGCTCTATACTATCCATACCCATATATGGATTTACAGTTATAAAATCACTTTCAAAATCTCCTTCAAAATGAGCTTTAGCATACATTTGAGCAGTTTTAGCAATATCTCCTCTTTTTATATCTGCAATTGCTAAACACCCTTTGTTCTTTATGTAACTTAAAGTATCTTTATATACTTTTAAACCCTTTAATCCAAGCGCTTCATAATATGCTATTTGCACCTTATAACAAGCTGACACATCACAAGTGGCATCAATTATCATTTGATTAAATCTATACATTGCGTGTTCCTCATGCATAAATTTATTTCTAAACTCTACCGGTAAATATTCTAAATCTGTATCAAGTCCTACACATACATGGCCGTTTTTTTCTACACTTTTGAATAATCTATCTATAATCAATTATTACCACACCTTTACCATTTTATTTGCATATCAACTCTTCACGTTCTTTGCTTTAGCTTTATAAATTACTTTTCCTGCTTTAATTGTGCACATTACTCTGCCTACTACCGTCTTTCCATCAAAAGGAGAATTAACACCTTTAGATAAAAACTCCGAAGTATCAATTTTATATTTAGATTTAGTATCTAAAAGCACCAAATCTCCATCAAAACCTATCTTAACTTCACCCTTGTTTAGTTGCATAATTTTGGCTGGGTTTTTAGACATCAATTCTGAAAGTTTATTTATAGTAATATGACCATCTCCTACCAATTTAGTGTAACATACAGGAAAGGAGGTTTCTAGACCAGATATACCAGGAGCCCCATTTATTTTATCTTGAACACTATGTGGTGCATGGTCAGTAGCTATAACATCCACAAATCCCTCTTTTATAGCTTGAATTAAAAAATCAACATCCTCGGTTTTCCTTATAGGTGGATTAACTCTATACTTTGTTTCCTCAGTTAATGCTATATGATGTGGCGTAACCTCGCAGGTTATTCGTCCTCCCTGCTTTTTGCCATTTATAACGTCACCCATTGCCTCTTTTGTACTAACATGAGCTAAGTGAAGTCTGCAACCCGTAAATTTTGATAGGGCTATGTCTCTCCATGTCATCATATTCTCAGCAAGCCTTGTATCAATCTCCACTAGTTCTTCATTTTCAGCATGAGATATTATTGTTAAGTTCTTTTCTTTAGCTGCAATCATTGCTTCTAGCATCACACGGCTGTTAGAAACGCCCTTACCGTCATCTGATATAAATCTTACTGCAGTGGTTAGTTGCCATAAGTGTTCAATAGACATTCCCAAAAGGTCCTGAGTAATAGATGCGCATTGATGTACGTCTACCAAACCAATTTCCTTAGATTTCTTAAGTACCTTATCTATTATGTTCATTGAGCTACATACTGGTTTTGTATTTGCCATTAGATTTACTGCAGTATAACCACCTCGAACTGCTGCCCTGCTTCCTGATAACAAGTCTTCTTTATATGTATATCCCGGTTCTCTAAAATGACTGTGAAGATCTACGAAAGAAGGTGCTAAAATATATCCCTCTCCGTTTATTACCTCACAGTCTTTTTCTAATTTTTTTCCTATTTCATATATTATACCTTTATTTATATAAACATCACCAATAAAATCCTGTGATGAATCGACTACTCTTGCATTTTTTATTAATAATTCCATTAATTTACCATCCTTTCACATTATATTAAGATGTGCTTGTATAATTTGAATCTTGTTTAAACTATACATTCTTTATAATTTAATTATGTGTTTTATTATGATATATTATTTGGGTTATTAATCTCATCACAGTACATACATCTATACTCGCCTTTTTCTCTATTAGATAAATAGAAGCTATGTAGAAT
>DHIM01000041.1:2903-5825 GCA_002403785.1 Clostridium sp. UBA4746 | reverse complement strand
ATAAGGATATAAGTCGATCTATTCAAAATCCTTATTTATAGTTCAGTTTCTTATAGAATACTGACAAGAACAGTTTATCACGTATTTGATAACAATTACATAGATAAATAAAATTTTATCAAAGTTTAAGTAAATATTAAGTTGTTAGTTTTTATTCCAGTAGTTTAGGTCGATATCATTATATATATAAAGTTAACTTGTTGCATAAAAATTAGTAGATATTATGTACTCATTAAAAATAAAGGAGTGATAACATGAGCGAAAACCCTGTAGTTACAAATAGAAATTATAATATACATTATTATGAGGTAGATATACATAAAAGAGCTTATATTACAAGCGTTATGAATTATCTTGGAGATATGGCAATGTACCAGAGTGAAGCTTTAGGGGTTGGAATGAAATACCTTAAAGAGGATAAAATGGCTTGGGTTCTATATAAATGGGACATAACAATGAAGTCATATCCTTTGTTAAACGAAACTATAAAGGTAGAAACTTTTGCATATTCTTTCAAAAGATTTTATGCATATAGAAAATATGAGATTTTTGATGCAGGAGGAAATAGAATAGGATATGCTGATTCTGTTTGGATACTAATAAATACAGACAGAAGAAGGCCAATGAGAATAACGAAAGATATATATGAGGCTTATGGTATAGACGATAGTAATAATACACCTATAGACATTGAGAATATATTATCAATAAATGCAGTGAACTGCGAAAAAAGTTTTGAGGTGAGGTATAGTGATATTGATACGAATATGCATGTAAATAATGTTAAATATGCTGCGTGGGCGTTAGAAACAGTTCCTAAGGATATAGTACTAAATTATGAACTAAAAAATATTAAGGTAACTTACGAGAAGGAAACAACATATGGAGAAATTATAAAGGTGAATACTGAAATTATAAGAGAAGAAAATAAGATAATATGTAGGCATAAAATAATAAATAAAGAGGGAACTGAGCTTACCCTCTTACAAAGTACTTGGGTATAATAGCTTAGGGATTTTAAATAATGATCAATTTCAATTAGTATTCTTTCTTGGATTATGCTAACAAAAGTATATAGTGCGTAGGATGCATTTGAACAAACCTAGTAATTCTTAATTTATTTTCTTTACGCATCGGTAAATAATATAAATTTTAGAATTATTTGGTAAAGTGAAAGCATTCAGGCAATCTATACTTTTAGTTATAGCATAATATAAGAAAAAAACTTTAATGATAGACTGCTATCTATTTGGAAGCGTTTCTTCCAGCAATTGCACCAGAACTCCATGCCCATTGAAGGTTAAAACCACCACAATCGCCATCTACATCTAATATTTCACCAGCAAAGAATAAATTTTTAGTAATATTAGATTCTAAAGTTTTAGCGTTAATTTCTTTTGTATTAATGCCACCTGCAGTTACTTGAGCATTTGCAAAAGAATTAGTACCTGTTACCTCAAATTGCCATTGTTTTAACAAATTATAGATAGCATTTTTTTCTTCTGTCAGTAGGTCACAACAAGGTTTATGAATATCGTTAACTTTAGCTTGTTTTAAGATTATTGGAATGATTTTTTTGTTAATTATACCAATAAATGAATCAATAATGCTTCGACTTTCAAATAATGACCAATGCTTGTTTAAAAATTTTTTTAGATTATCATAGCTAATACTAGGTAACATATCAATACTTAAAGAAACTTTGTTATTTTTGGATAACCCATATGATGCGCTTCTACTAAGTTGAAGAATTGGAGGTCCAGAAATACCGTAGTCAGTGAAAAGTATTTCACCGAACTCCTTTTGAATACATTTATCATTTATAGATATTTCTGCATAACCATCAAATTTGACTCCAGACAAAGCTTTTAGCTTACTATAGTTTAATTTAAGCTGTACAAGGCATGGTACTTGCGGTATTACACTATGACCTAATTGCTTAGCCAATATGTAACCAGAGCCATCAGAACCCGTTTTAGGGGCTGATTTACCACCGGTCGTAATAATCAACTTTTCACACTCATAGGTACTATTATTACTATAAATCTTAAAGCCGTTCTTTTCTTTAATAATTTCCTTAACTTTTGTGTTTATATATACAGGAATGTTTTTTTCTTCTATAGCAAAACGAAATATATCAAGTACAGACGAGGCTTGCATGGACATTGGAAACATTTTACCACCATCTATGGTTACTAAAGGTATTCCTAAACGGGTGAAAAAGTCTATAGTATCCTTTACAGTAAAGGTGTCTAATATATGCTGTGCGAAATATGGATTTTCACTGTGGTATCTATCGCTATGTATATTTGCATTGCTAATATTACACCTACCGTTACCAGTAGTTAATATTTTTTTACCTATTCTATCGGTTCCTTCAATTATTGCTACATCTATTCCAAGATCTTTTGCGATCAAAGCAGAGGTTAAACCAGCGGCACCTCCACCAACTATTATAAGAGAATGTTTCAAGAAAATCTCTCCCTTCGAGAAAAAAATTATATTTGTAATACAAAGCGTTTTGTCTCTAATTTTACCCTAAAACCTGTAGCTTGAACATAGGTTTTTATTTTATTGTATAACAACTTATAAAATCTATTTATAAGTTGTTAATATAAAGACAAGTATTTTGAGAAAAAAAGAGCAATATCTTAATTAATATGAGAAACCATTGAAATTACTGGATTCGTGTATCTCATAAAAAAAAAAATGAAAATAAACAAGGAAATATGTTGACACTTTAAGAAAAATTAGGTATTATAGTCTATGTCGGGTTGCGAGAGCGAAGTACAAATATATAAAGTGACAACGAATATGGCTCCTTGGTCAAGCGGTTAAGACACCACCCTTTCACGGTGGTAACAGGGGTTCAATTCCCCTAGGAGTCACCATAAAACATATGTGGGAGCATAGCTCAGCTGG
>DHIM01000041.1:0-2801 GCA_002403785.1 Clostridium sp. UBA4746 | reverse complement strand
CCGAGTCCCTTCTGGGTCGCCATGTTTTTTCGCTAGTATGATTTAACAGTAAAGCAACTAATTTATAATTAACGTGTTGTAAGTTTGATTTTTATAGCGAGGTTTGTTGAATATTTAATAAGGCTCCTTGGTCAAGCGGTTAAGACACCACCCTTTCACGGTGGTAACAGGGGTTCAATTCCCCTAGGAGTCACCACATAAAACATATATGGGAGCATAGCTCAGCTGGGAGAGCATCTGCCTTACAAGCAGAGGGTCACAGGTTCGAACCCTGTTGTTCCCACCATATATGGCCCAGTGGCTCAGTTGGTTAGAGTGCCGCCCTGTCACGGCGGAGGTCGAGGGTCCGAGTCCCTTCTGGGTCGCCATATTTTTGCTGGCATGGCTCAACGGTAGAGCAGCTGACTTGTAATCAGCAGGTTGTAGGTTCAATTCCTATTGCCAGCTCCAAAAAAGTCCTAAACATTTGTTTAGGACTTTTTTTATTTACTATAAAATTGTAAATAAAAATAGGGAGTATTAATGACTTTATTAATAAAAAGCACATGTTATGTAAAATTCATTCTAATGAATCTTGAACTACTTCATGATTTGTTAGAGTGGATTTATAGTAACATATGCTTTTTTTATTAGTGTATAAATCTTTTCATTATTTTGATTTACTTAAATTTTTCTTTATTCTTATATCATCTCCAAAAAATTTACAAAGTGTAAAATTGCCCATTAATCTAGAAGTTATTCTTTCTGAATAGGTTTTAAGTAAACTTTCAAGAGTTAAATTAGTGGACACTAGCATTTTCTTTTGTTTTAATAATTTAGTGTTAAGTAAGTTAAACATTTCAGCTTTATTAAAATCTGAAAGCTGCTCAGTACCTAAATCATCTATAATTAGTAGATCACAATCTATTAGAAGCTCCTCTAAAGAACTGTTATTATTAAATCGGATATCTTTTAAAGCTTTTATTAATTCCTCAGCGGTTCTATATACTACGAAAGAACCTTTATCAATTAGTTCCTTTGTAATGCAATGAGACAGAAATGTTTTTCCTGTGCCAGAACTTCCGTAGAAAAGTAGGTTTTCGTCAGTTGTATAGAAATTTTTTAAAAAGTTCATAGATTTGGACAAAATCTTTTCCATGTTCTTTTTTGGTGACTCTGATTGGAGTTCACTTTTTCTAGAAGGATAATAATCTAGTTTAAAATTATCAAAGTTGTGAGTTTTTAGCATGCTTTTTAATTCAGATCCAGTATAATAAACATCTACAACCTTTTGTTTAAAGCAAGAACATTTTGTGTTTCCAATAAATCCAGTGTCTCGACATTTACTACATCTATAATGTAAGTTCAAGTACTCCATGTCAAAACCATTAGAAACTAATAGTTCAGATTTTTTCACTCTTAAATCCATTATTTTTTCTTTTAAATTATGTAAATATTCATCTCTATTATTAATACTCTTTAAGGCACTAATAGACAATTCAATACACAATTTACCTATTTTCTGATCTAGTCCAATAATCTCAGGATGAGTCTTTTCTATATGAGCTTTTCTTTTTCTAAAGTCATCTTCTTCTTGTAGTCTTATTTGATCATACATAGCTAATATTTTGGTTTGATAACCTTTAATCATTTTTATCCCACCCTAGTAATTTTTTTTCTAGCTCATCAAAGTCATAGGCTCTTTGCTCATAATCATTAAAACTTCCCTTAGTAGGTTTACCACCAGCAGTCTTATTTTTAGTAGAAAGCAATCGTTTTTTATCTTTTTTTTCTATGTCCTCTAATGATTTTATGTCGTCTTTAAACCAACTATTTAGAATCCCATCAATATATTTAAAATCAGCTCTGTTGAGCCTGTCAAAGCAGATATCGCAAGCTTTAAATATAATTTCCAATGAAAATTTATAAACATTTATCCATTTATCTAATATTTGTTCTTGAGGTTTCATTATTTCGGGAGCTTTTATTCCTAAGTAATTTAATATTTTCCTAATATTTATCCATTTATCCTCATGTTTTTTTATATATGATTGGGCGTCTTCAATATTTTTAATATTAGCTTCATGCCAGGCAATTGCAATAGTCTCAATGTATCTATAATCAACTTTACCTTTTGATACACAATATTGAACTAAGAGTAATATTAGTTCTGGTGGAAAGCTATAATCTTTTTGCCAGCTTAGGTACATTGTCATTTCTTTTGGTGAAAGAGGTTTAGCTAATAATTTTTCAATGTCTTGAAGCATACCTTTTATTGACGAATTAGTTAATTCCTCAAGTAAATTTATATTTTGTATATTTTCAGTAGGAACATCTACTAAATCTAAGAACTCAATGTTATAGTTACCCATATTATCAATGGGAGTCATTTTAATTAAATTCTCATCATTCCAATAGTTCCAAGCATTAACAACATCAGTTTCTAAAAGTCCAAGGGTATTAGCTATAACTGAAGAGGTTGCACCTATTTCTCCAGATGTACAATATTTTAGCCCGAGAAGATAAACTTTAACAAATTCTCCTCTAGCTCTTGGCATAAACTTATCTATAAAAATATTACTCACAGGAGTATATTTATAATTTTCGTTCTTAAACATGAAAGTGCTCATAAAGTCACTGCCTTCCTTTTTATAATATAGGACTATGATTTTAAAATTCATAATTGAGTTTATCTATATAATATAGACAATAAATTATATTTAATATCTTAGTCTATAAAATTTTATTATTCAACCTATAGTATACCATAGAGTTAAAGTTACTAAATAAATAAATATTGGATAATGATTAATATTTACTAT
>DHIM01000378.1 GCA_002403785.1 Clostridium sp. UBA4746 | reverse complement strand
TATTATTTCGTTCTTTACCTATTTCTCTGTTTAATTTTCAAAGACCAATTTGTTTTGTCATCATGTGACGACTTCTACTATATTAGTATAAATTTCTTGTTTTGTCAACTACTTTTTTTAAAATTATTTTCATTTGAAACCTTATAAAAGTATAATTAACATTTGACTTAATGCATCGCACGCTTGTGTCGACAAGGAATATTCTATCACATTAATAATAACACGATTTCACCACATATGATCTCAAGCTTGATTATCTTCATATTTCTACATATATATATAAATAATTCAATATTTCGCATTATGATACACAAGGCTAGATATTATCAATTAACAATTCAATATGATAATTAATTAAATTGTGCTTGCAATACATATATATAATTAGAGATGAATATAGGGAATAAGATTAAATATCATTCCCTATATAAATGGAGATAGTATAATATGAATTTGCAGTTGATATATACTTACTGATTTTTATGTAACGATACGTAAAATTTATATAGACATCGTATTTATTTTAATATCTTCAATTTGTTCTAAATCTTCTTTTAAAGCACATATCTCTTCCTCTTTACCACAAAGTTGTAATAAAATTAAACCTCTTTCTGCACATAAATCTTTAGATGTTTCATGTAGTCCTAATCTCATGCAAATAATGCAACCATGTTTTGTTAAAATTTCTTGTAGATTTGGAGCGAACTTATTTCTTGCCTCTAAAGTAATAGCCATAATTGTAGTGTTCATATATAATTCCTCCTAAACTATTTTTATTATTAGTAAAATTGACTGTTGTATAAATAATACATTATACAAATTTTAAAGTCCACTTAATTGTTTGACTATTCTTATAATTTTATACCATTACTAATTATAATATTATAAGTACCAATTTTAACACTAAGCCTTAATGCATCTTCTATCTAAATAAAGCTTCAATATAAAAAAATAAAACCACTAGCAATTATAGGCTAGTGGTTTTAGGTTTTTTAAAATTACATTACCCTACCAGGTAATAAAGCATCTAGTATTCCAATAAAGAGTGCAGCAAATATTGCACCTATTATTGATACTCCCATATGAGGAACTATGAATTGTGCTATATATAATATTATAGCTGCTATTACAAACCCTTTAAATCCCTTACCAAAAGGTGATGCATCTACTCCCATAACTTTTTCCACAGCATAATCTAGTAAAGATATAACTATTGCGGCTAATATAATTGAACCTAACCCCGCAATTACAAAGCCTGGTATTAAAAATGACGTTATTGCTAAAATAATTGAAGTTACAACAAATCTTATTATTAAACTTGTAAAGATACTAATGGCACCTTTCTTCTCTTCTTTCTTCTCTGTATTTTTCATAATTAACTTACCTCCTTATATTTATTTAGGGTAGATAACAACAATTATTGTTATCTTGTTTTAAATTGAAATATTTTGTACATTTATATTTTCACCATAAAGTTTAAATTTTACTTATAAAAATGAAAAATAAATGCAATTTCTAAATAAATTCATAATTTAAAGGGAATACCTAACATAACAGGTAATAAATTAAAGAAAAATAAGAATATTGTTTCAATTTTGGGATATAATATTTAAAACAAATTTGTATATTATTACAACTTAAAATATAGGAGGAACAAATGTTTAATATGGATGATAAAAACAAAGGATTTAAAACTATATATGATTATGCTAATAATTTAGCAGTACGTTGCAAAACAATTCTAGATGAAGGGACATTAACAAACTATTTAATTAATATCAAAGATTCTTCTGGATTAATCACTATATTGTTAGATAAAAATGGAAATCCAATGTTTTCACAAGTAAGATTGTAATTTGCATATTTATAGTACAAATACAAACTTACTTATAATGTTTATTAATTTCAGTAATTAATTTAATCCAAAACTTAGATTCCCTTTTAATTGTCTTTACTATTTTTTTAGGATGAACTTTTCCACTCTGAAATGCTTTTGCAATTAAAACTCCATAAATCAACTTCATATAAATCACTCCTTAGTTCTTTATATTCTTTTAACTCATTTAAAATTCTATTTTTTCTTCTTTTTATTTACTATACATACCTCTCATCAAAAAGGTATATATGAATATAATGGCCAAAAATTTAAGGTGAGAGTAATATCATTATTACCCTCACCTTTGGCTATTCATAGAATTAGATACTTTTAAATTATTTTATTCGGCTCTTATATTTATTTGCAAAATCCAAGTGCACTCTCATAGCCTGCCTTGCATCTGCGGGACTGCGTTTTTCAATTGATAAATAAATCTCATTGTGTTGCGAAAATAATATTTCCTTGTTTCCTTCATGAATTAATATTAATTTTCTTGCATCCTTTATAAAGTGATCTACGAGAATTGAAACTGTTCGAAGTATGTTAAATATTAAAACATTACCTGAACATTCCGCAATTTTATAATGAAACTCCTTATCAATTTCAGCGTTGATATCTTCATCCTCGCTGTTTATAAACCTATGAGTTAGATCCTTTAACTCTTTTAGCTGTACACTCGTTATTCTCTTTGCAGCAAGGCCTGCAGCCTCCACCTCTAGTATCTTTCTAAGTTCCCATATTTCTTCTTGATTGCTTCCCTCGAGCATAAACATAATTGACAATGGTTCAAATAGATTATCTTGAAAACTTGCCTTTATATAACTACCTTCACCTTGTCTGCACTCTATAAGTCCAATGACTTCCAATGCCCTAAGTGCTTCGCGAATGGAAGCTCTACTTACATTTAATTGCTCAACTAACTTTCTCTCAGAAGGCAGTTTATCTCCCTTTTTAAGAGTGCCTTTATCAATCATGCTTCTTATTTGATCTATTACTTGTTCATAAACTTTTGTATTTTTTATTGGCGTAAACATTTTGTCCCCCTGGATATTTATATTTTTATATAATTTGATAATACAGAGTTCTTAACATTAGATCCCTAAACCAAATTATATGTATATTGTTTATTTTACCATATATAATATTGTTTAAGACAATAATCTAATTTAAATTTCATCAGTTCCACTTAAAGACAATAATAATTGTGAAGGAAGGTAGAAAACCCAAATTAAGAAACTGGTTATTTGCTGAAAGCTAATCATAACCCCCCCTATGAAATGTAGAAATACAGGTATATTAGATAAAGCTACACATATGTCACATAAAAGAAAAAGTATCATACCAAAGACTATCATATACTTATTAGGGGAAGGATATAAATTTTTTTTCCAAACCTTTATACCTTTAGTAACACTACTAAGTAAGCATATAGAATAAAATGATAAAATAGGTAACAAAATATTAATTTGCCCAATAAAAAAGCCACCTATGATATATAAACATACTATAAATAGAAAAATAATGAAAAATTTCCCAAGTGTTGTTTCAATAGAATTAGTAGTATACCTCACGCAATATGTAATTTGAACAAAACAAAAAAATACTACACCTATAGTATAAAAATCAAGTATAACTAAACACAAATCAGCAATAACAGTTAAAAACATCGCAAATTGAAGTAATACTATATCTCTATGATTAACTATATCAATGTTTGTAACTATACATAACTTTTTAGTAGAAAGTATGGATAACAGAAAACAAAGTAATATACATAAATACTTTATATGCCTAGTGCTAATGTTAGCTTTCACATTATAAAAATCCATAATTAAAAATAAAACATATAAAATTAGTATAATTGCTACTATTACATTAGTTATTAAATTACCACAATATCTATTTTTCATTTCAATCACCACTTACTAAATATTATATTGAAAATAATATGATTATTACATATTATGTTAAAAATAATATATTATGTTAAAAATAATATTTTATGCAAATCATTAAGGTCCCTAAAGGTAGACTACCAGTAGTTAATGAATTACATATTAGTTCATATTAGCTAATATGTAATTATGAATAAAAATGCGACTTTTTTCATTGACATTAATGATATTTAATGTTAAGATTCATCTTAAATTAAGTATATTGTTATTGCGAAGATGGAGAGTGTTATTTTATAAACTTTAGTTACAGAGAATCGAATTTTGCTGAGAATCGATACTAGATAGAAAATACAAATCACTCCTGAGCTGCTTGCCCGAATAAAGTAGGATAAGCCGGTGAGCCCCGATAAAAGGCTTAGGTTTTAACGAACCGAAATGAGAGGTGTCTTTTTTTAAAGATGCAATTAAGGTGGTACCGCGATTTATACTCGTCCTTGGATTTATTTCCAAGGACGATTTTTTTTGTAAATCAATATAATAACTAAAAAAATGGGGGTTTTAAATATGCAAAAACTAGCAATAGAATCATTGTCAAATCAAACATTAGAATATCATCTTTCAGAAATTCAAAAGGCACAGGCAAACCTAAAAGGTGTATCTATAAAAACAGCTCTTATATATAGTGATGTCTTCAGTAATGAATCTGAGAACTCAGTTTATATTAAACCTGAGAACTTGCAAATTACTGGTGCCTTTAAAATTCGTGGGGCTTATAATAAGCTTTGTACATTAACACTTTCAGAAAGAAAAAGAGGTGTAATTGCATCTTCTGCTGGAAACCATGCTCAGGGTGTTGCATATTCAGCTGAGAAATTAGGTATTGCGGCTACAATTGTTATGCCTAAAACAACACCTCTTATTAAAGTTGAGGCAACGAAAAACTATGGTGCAACTGTAATTTTATTTGGAGACTGTTACGATGAAGCTTATACAGAAGCGAAGAGATTAGAAGCAGAGAATAATTATGTTTTTGTACATCCCTTTGATGACTTGGATGTAATGTATGGTCAAGGTACCATAGCTTGCGAGATATTAGAGGAAATAGAAGATATAGATTGTATCCTTGTACCAGTTGGTGGCGGTGGCTTAATTGGGGGAATTGCCCTCGCGGCAAAAGCCTTGAAGCCAAGTATTAAAATTATAGGTGTAGAGCCTGAAGGTGCGAAAGCAATGAAGGAATCTATGGACAATAAGAAAATCGTCAACCTTGAAACAGTTCGTACTATAGCTGACGGCGTAGCTGTAAAAAAGCCTGGAAATTTAACCTTTGAAATTATCAGAAATTATGTAGATGAAATTGTAACAGTTTCAGACTTTGATATAATGGAATCATTTCTTCTTCTTTTAGAAAAGCATAAGCTTATTGCAGAAGCATCTGGAGCTTTATCCTTTGCAGGCCTTAAAAAAATACAAGAAAAGGGCAAAAAGGTTGCTTGTGTTTTAAGTGGGGGTAATATCGACGTTGTTACTATCTCTTCTATGATAGATAGGGGTTTGGTATCAAGAGGAAGACTATTCTGCTTCAGTATTGAATTGTCAGATATACCAGGAGAACTTGTTAAAGTCTCAACAATTCTATCAAAAACAAATGCCAATGTAGTAAAGCTAGATCATAACCAATTTAAAACTAATGATCGCTTTATGCAAGTTCAACTTGAAATTACTGTAGAAACAAATGGACATGATCATGTAACTACCATTATAAATGCATTAAACAACGAGGGATATAAAGTTAATAAGATATACTAATTCACTTTTCCTATTACTTTACAAATTGTACTCATATATAGACTTATAATACTGAAACTCCCCTCAAATAACTGAGTGGGAGTTTCAGTTTGTTATACATTATTGCTTCTAAATCTAATGTTATCCTTTATTTTTCCTTCCTAGTGATATAGTGGACTTTTGTAACTAATTCCTTGAAAAAACATAATATACTAGTGTAAATATTAATTTTTATATAAATTATAATTTAGGAGGAATATAAAATGGTACAACCTATTATTAAACTTGGAAGCACTGGGGAAGCTGTACTATTTCTTCAACAATCACTGACGAAACTTGGCTATAATCCAGGTCCAATAGATGGAATATTCGGCTCTAAAACAGAAATAGAAGTTAGATTTTTTCAAAAATCTAACGGATTAGTCATGGATGGAATCGTGGGGAATAACACTTGGACTGCTATTGATAAAGCACTACAAAATACACATCCCATACTAAGAATTGGAAGCACAGGTGAGGCTGTAAAGTATCTTCAAACATCATTGGCTAAACTTGGTTATAACCCAGGGCCAATAGATGGAATATTCGGCTCTAAAACCGAAACTTCAGTTAGATTATTCCAAAAATCTAAAGGATTAGTTGTGGATGGAATCGTGGGGAATAACACCTGGGCTGCTATTGATAATGCACTCAAGTTACTATTTACTATTAATGACTATTTTCCCCTTAAAGAAAATACAAAATATGTATATGAGGGTAAAGGGAATGAATTTGCCTCGTACAACGTCTTTGTAGACTATTTAGTTGGGAACCGTATTCAACTAAGAACTAATAACGGCGGTACAGAAATAGTTAAGGTGCTGGAAAATAAAGATGGTAATTTAACTATGCTACTATCTATAGGTGAAGCTTTTTACAGAGAGAATTTAACCCAAAGTCCTAGTAATAATGTAGAAATCTTGTTAAGAGAACCACTAATAAAAGGAACCACCTGGATCCTAAGCGACAATAGAAAACGATATATCTCTAATGTAGAGATTGAAGTAACTACCCCTTTGGGTAAATATAAAACACTTGAGGTTACTACAACTGATAAAACAACTAAGACTTTAGACTATTATGCACGAAATGTTGGCTTAGTTAAAACAGTTTTTATATCAAATGGTGGTCAGATTTCATCTTCATTAAGCAAAATAGAGAATAATGTTTCATTTACTCAATCAGTAGAATTTTATTACCCTAATGTAAATGGGGTTAATCTTAATTTTGTAGAAAAGCAACTGATTTTTAAGACTAATGATATAACAAGAATAAAAATTGAAACAGCTTATAAAATTTTACCAAAAGGTAATATAGGCCGGGTGCTTAGTCCTAATGCAAAAATAAAAAGTTTATATTTAAATAAGGACGGTATGGTTTATGTGGATTTTACAAAGGAGCTTGTTAGTGAAATGAATGCGGGATCTGGATTTGAAAGCATGATTTTACAATGTATTACAAATACTCTTGGAAAATATTACGGTGTAAATAAAGTCCTTCTAACTGTAGAAGGTAGCCCTTATAAATCAGGTCATATTGAAATGAAAAAAGGTGAACCTTTTATTGTAAATTTTAAAAATAGTATAGAACTCAAATAAAATATGCTCCGATTAACTCTCGTTCTTGCATTTATTTCCAAGAACGAGTTTTTTGTAAACAATTAAAGCTTAGCCTCACATTGACACAAATAATTTAGTCTTTCTATCTTGAAATTTGATTCTGAAAGTATTTCAGGCCAAATTTTAACCATTAAGTCTTTGAAACATTTTAATAAATTGCAACGGATAAAAAAAGAGAATCGCTAATTTTAGCAATTCTCTCTTTAAGATTATTTTTTTCGTCTTCATATGGGATTGTATTTCTACTTTTATCGTCTTTAATGAGTTCATTTCTTATTTGACCTTGTTCCTTCTTCCGAATTAGTATCAGAAATATCGCTAGTCATATTGGACAGTTTATACATAATAGACATTTGTGTGTTGGAAGCACCGCTACTTCCTTTATTAGCATCTAGTTCATTAACTGAATTTTTTGTTTTTCCTAACTTATTTTTATTCATTAGTATTCTCCCTTCGAATACAAAAATTGCACCGCATATATGCATTTCATTATAGTTTATCCATTATCCTTCTAAGTATAACTGGAAAAGTTTTAATCACCACACCATTTATACAAAGTTTTTAACGCTTTCACTACTTTTCATCTTATACATACCAATTAAGAAAAACGCTAGTGCAAAGGCCACTATAAAATTATCCTTTCATATCATCAATAACCATTCTATTTTAATATTTTAAAAAATAAGCAATGATAAGTCGCTTTTACTTTATTATTTTCCGAAAAATTTTCATTATAATAATTGATTACTTTTCTGATAAAAGTTAGAGAATTACACTTATTATTTTTATTACTATTATTAGCACCAGTTTTTTTTATTGAAGTGAAAAAATCATTACAGTTATTGAAATATTCATATTCAAATTTTTCTTTACTTTGTACTAAAACATCATCAATATTCTGATTTCTTGTAGCCTCTTTACATAATGTAGATAATTTATTAAGACTATAAAAAGGCTGTCCTGAATATATAGATTCTTTTATAGACAGGTCTTCCTTTACTTTCTTAAAACATTCATTCAATTCACAAAAAGTATGTTCCCCAAATGTGGAAAAACAAAGGATACCATTTTCATTTAATATAGTATATAATTTTTCTATTGTTGCAGGTATTTGATTAAACCATTGAAAGGTGGCATTAGAAACAATAATATCATAACTATTATTAAGATCCATTTCTTCCAAATCATCACAAATAAAATCAACAGAGGCATTTTTAATTTTTGACTTTATTTCATTAATCATTCCTGGCGCAATATCAACAGCAGTTATATGTGCATGTGGAAAAAGCTCAATTAAAGCAAATGTTAAATATCCCGTTCCACAACCAATCTCTAAAATATTTTTAACTTCAATGTTATTTTTATTGTTTTCTAGCATAAATTCTATTAAAAAATCCTTCATGTCCTTTTGCACGTGAGCATATTCATCATAATTTGATGCATTTTTACTAAAATGAAGTTTTAACTGTTTTTTATCAATCATAAATTATCTCCCTTTATAGGTGTTTTTTATAAATTTTGATATGAAATTATAACACTCATGAGGATTTGTGAAAAATGGTATATGCCCTCCACTCTTTATAACTTCTAAATTAGAATGCGTTAATATATTTTTAATATATAGAGTAGCATCTATTGGACATATTTTATCTTCTTCCCCATGAATCATTAATAAAGGAATATTTATTTCTACTAATTTATTTCTTAAATCCTTTTGAATTAAATAATCAAGTTCCAATGCCAAAGAATCTACTGATTGAATTTTAATGTTATCTTCCATTATCTTTAGAAATTCCTTGTTATATCCCTTTTCCTTTTCTTCATCTGAAAACAATGAGTCATAAAAATTAAAGAGTGTTTCATTTGAATTTTTATATAACTGAAGTTTCATTCTTTCCACAATTCTTTTATTCCACCCCGAATTGTATCCGTCTTCTTTATGTTGAATAAAAGAGCTTGTACCTCCAATCAAAATCAAGTTATTAATATTCCACAAATTATTTAAAACAATTTCCTGCGCTACTAATGATCCGAGTGACCATCCAAGTAATGAAAAAGACGTAAGATGTTTTTCTTCTATAATATTTATTACCTTTTTTTTAAACCCATCTAATAAATCAACATTACTCCATTCAATAAAAATCAATTCAAAATCCTTTGATAAAAATCCACTAATTCTTTTCCAAACAGAACTGTTCATTCCAAAGCCAGGTAGCATAATTAAATACGGCTTATTCATAATAAGTCCCAATAATCTTTAATTTTCTTCCTATTTCTATTATTTTAACCAATACTTCTTCTAAATCTTTTTTTGAATGTGTTGCCATTAAAGAAATTCTTAAACGACTTGTTCCGCGCGGTACAGAAGGTGGTCGAATGGCAGGTACATATACCCCTTTTGATAATAATATCTTGCTAAATTCAACCGCTTTATCTACTTCTCCAATTAAAATGGGAATGATTGGAGTCTTCGTTTCCATTACAATGAACCCTGCAATTTTAAGTTCATTTTGAAACCAGTTTGAGGTTTTTAATAGTTTAATTCTTCTTTCCTCATCCTTTTCAATAATTTCTAATGCCTTTATAGAAACTGCAATTGTACTAGGTGATAAAGCTGTAGAATAAATAAAGCTTCTTGCAGAGTTTATTAAATAATTAATTAAATCCTTTTTACCAGCTACATATCCGCCTTCTGAAGCTACAGCCTTACTTAATGTTCCCATACTGATATCAATTTCATTTTCTAAACCAAAATATGATGCTGTACCTGATCCATTTTTACCTAAAACACCTGTAGCATGTGCATCATCTACCATAGTCATCATGTTAAATTTTTTTGCGATTTTCACAATGTCTGGCAATGGAGCTATATCTCCATCCATACTAAATACACCATCCGTTACAATTAAATTGTTACTTCCTCTATACTTATTTATTTTATTTAATAAATCATTCATATCACAATGCTTGTATCTGATAAGTTTTGCACTACTTAAACGATAGCCATCAATAATACTAGCATGATTTAATTTATCAGAAAAAATTACCCAGGTATCATCACACAAGGCTGAAATAATACCTACATTAGCCATGTATCCAGTATTAAAAACTAAACTTGCTTCAGTACCCTTAAAAGATGCGATTTTTTTCTCTAATTCTTTATGTAGATCATAACTTCCTGTGGTTAATCTAGAACCGCCTGATCCAACACCATATTTGTTGATTGCATCAATGGCAGCTTTCTTTAATCTAATATCATCACAAAGACCTAAATAGTTATTTGATCCTAAAAGTATAAAATCTTTTCCTTCAATTTTAACCCTAGGTGATTGTGCTGTATCAATGTATCTAAGTTCTCTATATAATCCTTTATCTTTAATTTTTGTAAGTTTATCTGTTATATAA
>DHIM01000202.1:3009-3236 GCA_002403785.1 Clostridium sp. UBA4746 | reverse complement strand
TGATGGTCTAAAATCCTTTTTGCTGAGCAAAAAAACACTCCAATTTTTTAAATTAGAGTGTTTTACATTTTATGTTTGTCAACAGTCTGTAATACTTAGTAATACTAAGTATTACTTTTATCTCATGTAAAGTATTACCAATTATTACTTTTATTACCATTTAGGTATGCTACAAATTTAAATATATTGTAATATATATTTTTACAAATTAATGTAAACATAATATA
>DHIM01000202.1:0-2820 GCA_002403785.1 Clostridium sp. UBA4746 | reverse complement strand
TATATTATGTTTACATTAATTTGAATCTTAACGGCTTTTGTTAATTAGAAGCATCTTATATATTGAAACCTATATGGTTTTACTTTTGGCAAATAAATAAATGTATTGCAGGTGAACTTAATAAAGATAAACCTGCAATACTATTGAAAGAGGTAGTTTACCTACCATAACACTTATAACATATTTTGTAAAACATGCTATATTACTTCAACTCCTTTAAAAATATACTATAGGGGATGTCGCCAACATTTCCGACAAAACCCACGCTAATCCAATAATATCCAAAAGCAATTACCTAATAAAAAAACAAAAGGCCCAAACTTAGATAAAAATTAGATTATAATTGTTTCTTGAATTTTTCTTTAAGTTCAGACATTACCTTTTTATCTTTATTTTTTATATAATTTTCTGACATTGAAAGATTCTTTTTATATACTTCAAGAACTATTGTTTTTTCAGAATAATCAATATTATTTATTTCTGGTGTATTGTAATATATATTTTCTGCACTAATATAGAAACTAGGAGCATACTTCCAACTCTTTCTATTTCTTCTATCGACTCCAGTATTTTTTTCGTATGCAGCCATAACTTTTAATGCTTTATTTTTTTCGTTTTGGGTATCATTAAATTCATTTAATAAATTTTTAGCTCTATTTTCTGAATAACTAACTATGTCTATATTAATCTTATTAAAATTATAAAACTTTTTTAATTCAGAAATCATTTTTAAATATCCAAAAGCAGTTTTCGTATTTCCAGTGTCCAGTATTAGAAGTTGCAGTTCTTCCTTTTTAAAAGAAGCAACTATTTTACTTTTATCATACATATTTAAAATTTTATTTTCTAAATTAGAAAACTGTTCATCAATTATCTTGTTTTTTTCTTGCTTTTTTTTATGTTCCTCTACTAGCTTTTTTAAATCATTGTATTTTCTAGCAAGAATAATTGCTGGAGCTTTAGTTTTCTCAATTTGTTCTTCAACTTTTCTTTCTAATTCTATACAGAACTTGTTTTTTTCTAATTCATGTTTAAGATTAATTATTTTTTCCTGAATTTCTTTTTTTCTTTTTCCATCTAAAATACCTAGATTTTGAAATTCTTCTTCAAGGACGTTTAGGTTTGCATGACCTTGGATTTCAAATTCATTTAAATTGTTTTCTTGGTGCATAAACTGAACACCCAATACCTCTTGGAGCAATTGTACACTTTTATTTCGCACTATAATTATTTTGTTATATTCTACTCTGATATCTTCCATTTCTTTTTTTATTTCATTAATTTTAATAATATTGCTTTGATTATAAAAAGATTTTCTCAAATTATTAATTAAATTTTCTTTTAAAATCATTTGACCTTTACCATTAGCAATAAGTTCAAATTTAAGTGCACTACTCATTAACACCTTCTCACTTGGGTATTTATTAACTTTCAAAACACTTATTTTATTCTTTACTACACTGGTGTAATCTTTAGGGTCATCTTTAAGTATAATATATTTCATGGCCGTATCTGTAAGATATATATATTTGTAATTATTATTAAGTGTTTCGGTTTTTATAAGGTTCAGCTCTTCCATGTTTTTAGCAATAGTTTCACCCTTTTCAAATAATCTTTTAAACTGATCTAAAAAACAGTAATTACCTGCATTTTTAAGGAGTAATAAATATTTTTCATATTTGAATTTCGCTTGTACAAAACTATCTAAGCTTATAATATCGTCTCTTACCATCGCTATCATTTAAACACACTCCATTCGGCTGCACCCTAAATACTGAGTTGCTATTTCTTGTTTTAACTCTATTATTGAGCTTGTATAACTACTTCCAACCGATTCTATTGCAATAATTTCCTCGTTTATTTGTACGGTCGCATCTGTACACGTTTTTAACCCTCCGTTTTCACTTAATGAAGGATTTTTTCCATATATATCTTGTATCAATTCGCCTTCATGTCTCCAAGTTGTTTGAACACTCTCAGGTAAATTGTAATAAGCTTCAGTTAATTTTAAATCGTGATTAAGATGATTAGTTTGAGCCACGCAAAAAGATTTTGTTCCTAGCTCCTGTCGGCACCACTCTTTACCAACCTTATCTAATTGTATAATAAGTGTGTTTTTACCTCTTACAATATGGCTTGCAGTTTTAATATAACCCGACTTTTCGAGCTTTCCCAATCTCTCCATCCCTAAATTGCAATATCCTTTTGCTTGTTGTGCATTAGATAATCCAGTTCTCGATAATTGTTTTAAAATACTTGTATCTCTACCTGTTAGGACTTTTACTTTAGTGCTTTTTCGTGGCATATTACTTTCCTCCTTATTAAAAGTTTTTCATAATAAATTTTTTTATCTAAAATCTCTATATCATTTCTATTTTCAAAAAAACTTATTATATCTTTAAACGCATATAGTTTCACATCGGTTGTTTTGGCCTTTTCCTGATGTTTAAAAGTTTCTATGATAATAAACCCATTAGACACCCTAAAGAGCTCTCCTAAAACGAAATTTAAGCGTTTTGGAGATATAAACATAAGAACATAGTTACAAAGAACAATATCAAATGTTTTGTCCTGATAAGGAAGTCCATTTTCTATATCTCTCCTACAAAAATTAGCTTTAAAATCTTTACAAGCAAGTGGTTCTGGAATATTTTTATCAATTCCCCATAAGTCTTTAAATCCCACTTCATGGAATAATTTTAAATTTCTAAAATGTCCTGTTCCAACATCGAGAATTTTATTATCTTTAATATTTAATTCACTATAATATCGTTTAAGAAACAATAAATTATAATTGGAATAATGATTTCTTAAGTGATT
>DHIM01000376.1:4882-5231 GCA_002403785.1 Clostridium sp. UBA4746 | reverse complement strand
TCTCTTTTTATAAAAAGGTCACTGCTGAAAAAAAGTTGGCGATCTAGATCAACAGCCAATATACCTTTCCATAAGTGCACCTCGGATGGATATGCAATAAATTTTAAGTTGAAATTTTTTGATTTTAACATATCATTCGATTTTTTAATTACAAGTTTATTTGTAAATCCAAATCCTCTTAATTGAATAGCTGTTACCTGTGAACATATGGCCTTAACATTTGGAAAATGGAGTAGTAAATGACTTAATCCTCCACATTCATCACTTTCAAAATGAGAAATAAATACATAGTCTAAAGATTTATCACCTAATAGTTTCTTTAACATTAGGTACAAGTAATTTTATGTGA
>DHIM01000376.1:4352-4691 GCA_002403785.1 Clostridium sp. UBA4746 | reverse complement strand
TAGGTACAAGTAATTTTATGTGACGACTGTTTCCTGTGTGAAAAAGTAATGATTCTTCACCCAAAAGTAAATATTGATTAAAAATCATGGGAAACCCTTCATTAATACTGCTAAATTGATAAAAATCATCAAAAATTTTAATTTGCTCCATATATATATAAATCTCCTTTCGTGAAATCATTTTAATAATGATCTCGGCTTAATAAAAAGATTACATTGCAAAATTGATTTTCACTTCATATAAACACTTGGTTAATTAATTTGAAATTATCACTAAATTTTTGTAAAATTGCAATTGCTACACTATGATAACCTTTACTTGGGGATGAAATAATATTT
>DHIM01000376.1:3889-4203 GCA_002403785.1 Clostridium sp. UBA4746 | reverse complement strand
TTATTAAATATAGCAAAATTAATAAATGTAAAATACATGTAATTAAATTAAATTGAAAAAGTGATACTTAAGAAAAATACTTTGATTTTATATGTTACAATACCCAAAGTATTTTGCTATTGTTTTATAATTCGGAACATCAATATCATATTTTTCTGCAATACGTACAATCTCAAATATGAGCTCATCTTTTTCAAAGTTTTTACCAGCTTTAATATCTTTTTGCATTGAAGCCGTAGTATCTGAATTAAGCCCAGATAAAATCCCAAGGTTTTCCTCCACTAAATCGGTGTCAATATTAGTAATTAATACCT
>DHIM01000376.1:0-3751 GCA_002403785.1 Clostridium sp. UBA4746 | reverse complement strand
GTCAATATTAGTAATTAATACCTTTGAAATCTTTTGCAATTCTTTAAGGAGGGATACAAACATTCCTCGGCATTCTCCATTTTTTTGAAACTCACCGGCCATAGCATCAAAATATGCTCCGGTAGCCGCATAAGCAGATGTAAAAGAGAACTTTCTAAATATGTCTCGTTTGATATTATCTGATAGAACTGCATCAATTCCAGATTCATTAAGGTCAGATTGTATCTCGCGTAATAAATTCATATCTATATTTGTATTTTCGCTGGTGCCAAAAACAACTCTGAAAATTTTAATGCCCTGTATAATTTCGCCAGGGGATGATATATATGCACTAACATAAATACAACCATCAAGAATAGTTGTGTCAGGCAATGCTGACCATAACTTTTCGCTAGCACTTAATGAATTCAAAATTGGAATTACAATGGTTTTCGCGTGGGAAGCTTTCTTTATGGTAGAAACAGCCTCATGCAATGAATATCCTTTAACACATACGAAAATAACATCAAATTTACCAAACTCTTCATTATCGTCATATGCCTTAACGCTTTTCAACTTTATTTCACCCTTTAGAGACGAGTGAACAATAAGTCCTTTATCCTTTATAGCCTTCAAATGAGCACCTCTTGCGATGAAGGTAACATCTTTTCCACTGTTAGATAAATATCCTCCAATACAGCCACCCGTGCCACCTGTACCAATTATTAAGTATTTCATAACAATCACCCCTTATTACAAATATTATTGTGACATTCTCTAATTATATAGGGTATTAATATAATTTTCAAATATAATATCTATTAGAGGTATTAATAGATATAGCTCAGATTAAATAAAATAGTTATAAATAGGACGTTTTTATTATTTTTCTTCACAAATATATTATTTGGTTTGAAAGTAATATTAAATCAATGAACCAAAATTTACAGACATTACTAAAAATAATTTTATAAAATCACTTCTAAAAATTAAGAAAGTAGTATATAATAACTATACGAACTAGCGTTCTAATATAAGTAAATGAAGATAAATAAAAAGGAAGATGGTTATGGGTAAATTAATATTTCATATAGATGCAAATAGTGCATATCTATCCTGGGAAGCTACTTACAGACTTCAAAAGGGAGAGCAATTAGACCTACGATTGGTACCATCCGTAGTCGGTGGAGATGAAGAAAGCAGACATGGCATTGTTTTAACTAAATCAATACCTGCTAAAAAGTTTAACATCCATACTGGAGAAACTTTATATAATGCTAGGGCGAAATGTCCCAATATAGTAATAGTACCACCTAGGTACTGGCTCTATATGAAATGTAGCTCAGCTATGAATAAGATATTTCAGGAGTATACTCCACAAATTCAAAGATTTAGTGTAGATGAAAGCTTTCTAGACTTTTCTAACATGGAGCATTTATATCCAGATTTTATGAAGCTTGCACAGACTATAAAAGATAGGGTGAAAAAGGAGCTTGGCTTTACAGTAAATATAGGAATATCAAATAATAAGTTACTTGCAAAAGTAGCTTCAGATTTTAAAAAGCCAGATAAAATACATACTTTATTTCCTCATGAATTAAAGCAAAAAATGTGGCCATTACCAATTGAAGATTTGTTCATGGTTGGAAGAGCTACAGCACCAAAACTACATAATTTAAATATTAATACCATTGGAGACTTGGCAAATTACGATTTGAAAATTTTAAAAAATAAATTCAAGAGCCATGGTCAAGTAATCTATAATTATGCTAATGGTATAGAAAGTTCAGAGGTCAGAAAAAGTAATTACATTGAAATTAAAGGCATAGGGAATTCTACAACAATACCTTTTGATGTTGAAGATATTGATACAGCTCATAAAGTATTGCTATCCTTATGTGAAACAGTAACAATGCGTTTAAGAGATTCGCAAAACTGCTGCACTGTAGTGTCGGTAAGTATAAGAGGAAGTGACATGGTCTTCTATTCGCGCCAAAAGAAACTGACAGTAGCTACTGACTCAACTAGAAAGATATATGAAATAGTGTGTTACTTATTTGATAATGTGTGGAAGGGTAATCCAATAAGGCATCTGGGGGTCCACATAACAGATTTTTGTGGTAATAATTTTTATCAGTGTTCTTTACTTGATACTTTTAATTATGAGAAAGATAGTAAACTAAATAAAGCAGTTGATGAAATTAGGCTAAAGTATGGTCATAAAGTTATTAGTAGGTCTTGTTTTCTTCATTCAGGTCTAAGTGCCATGTGTGGAGGCATAGGCGAAGAGGATTATCCAATGATGAGTTCAATGCTTTAAGGGGGATGAGAGTATATGAAGGTTTTAGCTTTACCTATAGAAATGGTTTCTTATACAGATAACAAAGGCTATATAAAGCCTATAAGGTTTAGAATGCAAATAGATGATGCACCTATGCAAGTTATAAAAATAGACAAAGTTATAGTAAGAGACACTGAGAAATTTGCAGGGAATACTATGATTGTTTACAAGTGTCAGAGCTTAATTGACGATGTAATAAAATTATTTGAAATTAAGTATGAACTTGTAACTTGTAAATGGATTTTGTTTAAAATTTAAAGTGTAATTAAGTTATGTGAATTTAATTACAGATTGGAGATATATAATTAAAACAATGTGTAAATATAGAAGATATAAAAGTAGATAATAAAATAGTTGATTTTGAATTTTAAAATTATGACGATGGTACGTACTGTAACTGTTGATTGCTCATAATTCAATAAGGTTATGAAGGTTAATAATATAGCTAAAGTTCGTTAATGAGATATCATAACGAACTTTATAAATAAGTATATAAGTTTGAGTATGTATTATGTTAAGGAGTGACATATTCACAATTACTTTAAATATAAACTTTATATTCTTCCCATATGTTCTCCAAAGTAGAAAATGTACTTGAAATTTTTTCTTTTTCTCTTAATCCCACAGCTATGATTAATGCATTTATTATACTAAGTGGTGCTACTAAGGAATCAACAAAGGAAGTCATATTACTTTGTGCTATTAACGTATAGTTAGCATTCGCTGCTAATGGAGATAATAAACTATCTGTAATTACTACAATATTTGCATTTTTGCTTTTAGCGAAGTTTAGAGCTTCAATTGTCCTTGTAGTATATCTAGGAAATCCTATCCCAATCACTATGTCTTGTTCATTAACATTAAGCATTTGCTCGAATATATCACTAACCCCATAGGCAACTACCTTAACATTATCTAAAATAAGATTTAAGTAAAAAGCTAAAAATTCAGATAATGCAGATGAGTCTCTAAGTCCAATTATATATATTTTTCTAGCTTTAAATAGTGAATTAACTATATCATCAAAAGTTTGATAATTTATTTTTTCCAAAGTAGCTTTAATATTTTCCATATCAGCTTTTAATACACTCTTTAGTGCGTTTTCTTGAGTAATGTAGTCATTAGATAATTCAATTCTTTGCACAGTAGTTAATTTATCTCTAATTAATTGTTGAAGGGATTTTTGTAGTTTTGGATAACCACTAAATCCTAACTCATTGGCAAATCTTACAACAGTTGATTCACTTACTCCTATAGTAGTACCTAATTTAGAAGCTGTCATAAACGCTACTTTATCATAGTGTTTTAGAATATACCCAGCTATCAGTTTTTGACCTTTACTTAAACGTGGCAACTTGATTTGAATAGATTTCATCAAATCTTGTTTGTTATTTTCCATAATCAACTCAATCCTTTCTATGTTAATTCCAA
>DHIM01000321.1 GCA_002403785.1 Clostridium sp. UBA4746 | reverse complement strand
GGTGTATATAAGGTAATTAATTTTTTAGGAACTAAAAGATTAGAGCTTAGGAATTATAATTATACGAGGGGGGATTTTATATGAGTAAGTTTTCAGAAGACTCAAAACAGTTATTGGAATATATTGGTGGGAAAGAAAATATTGTAGCAGTATCTCATTGCGCAACCCGTATGAGATTTGTATTAAAGGATGATAAAAAAGCAGATGTTAAAAAAATTAAAAATATTAAGACAGTAAAAGGGACCTTTGTACAAGCTGGACAATTTCAGGTTATTATAGGGAATGAAGTACCTGATTTTTACAATGATTTTGTAAACGTTTCAGGGGTGGATGGGGTTAGTAAAGACAAGGCAAAGGTAGCGGCGAAAGGTAACATGAGTTTTATTCAAAGAATGCTTGCTAATTTAGCGGAGATATTTACACCTCTTATTCCAGCACTTGTAGTTGGAGGATTGATATTAGGTTTCCGTAATGTAATCGGTGATATTAAATTTCTTGAAGATGGAACCAAAACAATAACCCAGATATATCCATTCTGGGCTGGAGTCCATTCTTTCTTGTGGTTAATTGGTGAAGCTATATTTAACTTCTTACCAGTAGGAATAACCTGGTCTATATCTAAAAAGATGGGAACAACTGAAATACTCGGAATTGTATTAGGTCTTACGCTAGTATCTCCTCAGTTATTAAATGCTTATGATGTAGCAAGTACTGCTGCGGATAAGATTCCATTCTGGAATTTCGGAGCTTTTCATATTCAAATGATAGGTTATCAAGCACAAGTTATTCCAGCGATAATGGCAGGATTTCTTTTGGCAATATTGGAAAAGAACGTGCGCAAGATTGTTCCAGAATATATATCAATGATAGTGGTACCATTCCTAGCATTAGTTCCAACTGTAATAATAGCACATACTGTCTTAGGACCAATAGGTTGGGCAATAGGTTCAGCAATATCAAGTGTAGTGTATAATAGTTTAACTTCTTCTTTGGGGTGGTTATTTGCAGCAGTGTTTGGATTCTTTTATGCACCACTCGTAATTACTGGATTACATCATATGACAAATGCTATTGATTTACAACTTATGGCTCAATTTGGTGGAACAAATTTATGGCCAATGATAGCACTTTCAAATATAGCTCAAGGTTCTGCAGTTTTAGCAATGATATTTATAAATAAAAAGACTAAACCGGAAGAAGAGCAAGTATCAATACCAGCAGCTATTTCTTGTTACCTTGGAGTAACTGAGCCAGCTATGTTTGGTATCAATTTAAAATACGTATATCCATTTCTAGCAGCTATGACAGGCTCAGCAATTGCAGGCGTAATATCAGTGGCTTCAGGAGTCATGGCAAATTCAATCGGTGTTGGTGGAATTCCTGGTATACTATCTATTAAACCTAAATATATGTGGATTTTTTCATTAGCAATGCTGGTGGCAGTTGTGGTTCCATTTATATTGACTATTATTCTTTCTAAAACAAAATTTGCAGCGAAGTTTACACCAGAGGATTAGAAGAAAAAATAGAAAAATGTTAAATCTATAATGCATATAAAGGAGTAGTAGAGTATGAAAGATTTTAAAAAAAGTGTGGTCTATCAAATTTATCCTAAATCATTTAAGGATTCTAATGGGGATGGGACTGGTGATTTAAAAGGTGTTACTGAAAAATTAAATTATTTAAAAGTCTTAGGAGTAGACTATATATGGTTAACACCATTTTATAGTTCTCCCCAAATAGATAATGGTTATGATGTAGCAGATTATTGCAGTATTGATAGTGTGTTTGGTACAATGGAAGATTTTGAGGAAATGGTAAGAGAAGCTAAGAAATTAGGCATAGATGTTATGTTAGATATGGTATTTAACCATACGTCTATAAAACATAAATGGTTTAAAAAAGCTACGGATGGTGATGAAAAATATAAAAATTACTATATATTTAAAGAACCTAAAAATGGGAATGAACCAACAAATTGGATTTCTAAGTTTGGTGGCACGACTTGGGAATATATAAAAGAATTTAATGAATATTATTTGCATTTGTTTGATAAAACTCAAGCAGACCTTAATTGGAAAAATGAAGAAATGAAACAAGAAGTTTTTGATGTGGTTAATTTTTGGATTGAAAAGGGAGTAAAGGGCTTTCGTTTTGATGTAATTAATTTGATTTCAAAACCAGAAAAATATGAAGATGATTTTAGAGGCGATGGTCGACGTTTTTATACAGATGGTCCTAAAATTCATGAATATATAAAAGAACTTAACAAAGAAACCTTTGGTAAATGTAGTGATATTATTACAGTCGGAGAAATGTCTTCAACAACTATAGAAAATTGCATTAAATATTCGAATCCACAGGAAAAAGAATTATCTATGGTATTTAACTTTCATCATCTTAAAGTTGATTATAAAAACGGGGATAAGTGGAGTTTAATGGATTTTGATTTTAAGCAGTTAAAACAAATCCTTAATGCTTGGCAGGTTGGAATTGAGAAAAGTAATGGTTGGAATGCTGTGTTTTGGTGCAATCATGATCAGCCACGTATTGTGTCTCGTTTTGGTGATGATAAAAAATATCATAAAGAATCTGCAAAAATGCTGGCAACAACATTGCATATGTTAAGAGGAACACCATATATTTACCAAGGTGAAGAGTTTGGTATGACAAATCCATATTTCGATAAAATTGAGTTATATAAAGATGTAGAATCAATTAATTGTTACAATATTTTAAAAGAACAGGGAATAGATAATAAAGAGATAATTAAAATTTTACAATCAAAATCAAGAGATAATTCTCGAACTCCAGTTCAATGGGATGATTCGAAAAATGCTGGATTTACTATAGGAACACCACATATATCCATATGTGACAATTACAAAGAAATAAATGCCGAAAATGCTTTGAAGGACGAAAATTCTATTTTTTATCACTATAAAAAGCTTATAGAACTTAGAAAAGAATATGATGTAATTGCTTATGGTGATTTTAAACTTATATTAAAAGAGGATTCTCAGATATTTGCTTATATCCGTTTATGGAAGGCTGGGAAGCTTTTAGTTATAAATAATTTTTATGGGAAAGAAGTTATTTTTAATTTACCAGAAAATTTATTGCTAACTGGACAATCAACTATCATGATATCAAATTATAAAGATACACTAAACAATATTAAAAATTTGAAATTAAGACCATATGAATCTATTGTTTTTTATATAAAATAGAAGCTAGAAAAAAGAGGTACCATAATAACTTTATAGAAAAGTTATTATGGTACCTTAAGTATTTATCTTATATTTGTGCTGAGGTCTTCCTATCTTACCATACTCAATTAACATACGAACTTTTCCTTCTTTGGTCATATATTCCAAATACTTTCTGCAAGTAACTCTTGCAATTCCTAAAGTTTCGCTTAGTTCTTCTGCGGTAATATAGTTTTCGCCTATCTTCTCAACTTGTTTCCATATCTTTTCATAAGTATATCTATTTAATCCTTTTGTTAAATCTTGACTAGCATTATTATTGTATTCTTCTATATCTTTACTACTTGAAATATACTTGTCTAATTCGTTTTGTTCAATTTCATTTCCTTTTTTAAAGTTATAATATCTATCTTTATATCTAAGCAGTGATTCTTCAAACCGCTCTAATGTAAAAGGTTTAATTAAATAATCGCGGGCTCCATATCGAAAAGCCTCTTGAACTCTATTAATGGTCTTGTCTGCAGTGATTAAAATAACATCCACATTTATTTCTTCGGCTCGAAGCCATTTTAAAAAGTCGATTCCATTTTCTTTAGGAAGATAGATATCAAGTAAAATTAAATCTGGTTTATGGTTAGCCATAAATTTTTTAGCTTCTGTAAGGTTGCTTGCTGCCTTAGTTAACGCAAAACCCTCCACTTTTTTTAGAAATTTTATATTGATATCAAGTACCATAGGATCATCTTCTATAATCATTACTTCAATCATTAGTTTCAACTCCTTTTCATAGGTATACTTATATCCCAGCTGGTTCCATTTTCTACTCTAAATTCAATCGTGCCTTGCATTTCATCGATTATTTTTTTTACAATATACATACCAACCCCACGCTGACCAGTTTTAGTTGAAGTCCCAATTTCGTATATGCTGTTTCTCATATCGGGGGAAATACCTGGTCCATTATCATTTATTTTAATTTTTAAGCAATTATCTATTTCATAAATTTTAAAGTAGACAGTTCCGCCTCCTGTGCTACTTACTTCTTCAAAAGAATTCTCAATTAAATTTCCAATAACAGAACCTAATTCATCTTCTCTCATATCTTGTGGTAATTGATTTAATTGACAATCAATGTCAATTTCGAATTTTATTCTGTCTTCTTCTGCTTTATTATATTTTGAAAATAGCAAAGCTACGATTGATACATTTTTGATTCTATCGGTAAGAATACTACTGATTTCCTTCCGGGTTTTAGAAATATCTGATATGAATCTTACAGCTTCCACGTATTCTCCAAGCTGTATCATTCCAGAGATAGTATGGAGTTTATTCATAAATTCATGATTTTGTGCTCTAAGGGACCAAGTCATTTTCTTTATTCCTGTAAGTTCTTCTGCCATTTTTTTAACTTCCGTTAAATCCCTGAAATTCAGTACTACTCCAATTACTTCATTTTTATCATTTTTAAGAGGATTATATTTGCATAAAATAGTTAAGCCTGGTCTTACTTTCATTTCTATGTTTTCATAATATTTGCCTGCCTTCAGAACTTCAAATATTTTATTTTCATAAGAAAGATTTGTAATATGCTTGCCTATATCTTCTTCGGTAAGTTCCAAAATATCACCAGCTGCTTTGTTAAATAATGTGACTCTACCTTTTTTATCAACAGCTAAAATCCCTTCTTTGACACTTTCAAGTACAGCTTCCTTTTCTTTTAAAATCCACGCGATTTCTTTTGGTTCAAGACCGAAAATACTTTTTTTAATATTGGAGGATAGTAGAGTCGCGGCAATTACTCCTAAAAATAATCCTAATATTATAAATGGTATAAATTCATCTATTTTTAAATAAATTTCATTATAAACCTGATTGAGTGGGTTTCCTACAGCTACCGCTCCAATTTGCTTTCCATCTTTAAATATTGGGGTAAATACTCTAAGTGATGGTCCTAAGCTACCCTCTGCTTCTGATACATACGCTTCTCCTGTTGTTAGAACGCGTTTTTCATCTCCGCCCTCAAATTTTTTACCGATTTTCCGTTTTATGGGATGCGAATATCGTATTCCTTTCATATTCATAACTACAATAAATTCCACTTTAGTTTTAATCCTTATGGCTTCTATCTGATTGTCTAAGCTTGCTTCATTAATTTGATTATTTCCTGTCAAATAATTTTGTACAAGATAACTCATTGAGACAGAATTTGCAATATCTAAAAGGTTGCGTCCAAATTGATCTTTAAGCATTATTTTCATTTGATTAAAAGAAAGTATGGATATGCTCCCAATAGTCAAAATTAAAATTCCTATTACAGTGGTTGTGATTTTTGTCTTTAACTTCATCTATTTCACCTCTTATATATTTTAAACTCAGGTTACGTTTACAAAAATTATACCATATATATTTTTGAATGATATATTGTGAAAATTAATACAAAGTTTTTTTAATGACCACAAAGGTTTTTAAACTTTCTAAATATTTAATTATATGTAATTTGTTGTTATGATGATATCAAGAAATCATTCTTAAATAACAAAGATGAAAACGTATAAATCATCTAATAAAGGGGGAGAGATAGTAAATGAATTATTTTGAAGAAAGTTTAAAAATGCATGAAAAATATTTAGGTAAACTTGAAGTGAAATCAAAAGTAAAAATAGAAACAAAAGAAGATTTGGGACTTGCATATACACCTGGTGTTGCAGAACCTTGTAGGAAAATCTATGAGAACGTAGAAAACGTATACAAATATACGGCTAAAGGGAATATGGTTGCAGTGGTTACAGATGGTACTGCTATTCTAGGGCTTGGAGATATAGGACCCAAAGCAGGACTTCCAGTTATGGAAGGTAAGGCTATATTGTTTAAAGAATTTGCAAATGTAGATGCTTTTCCAATTTGTTTAGATACAAAGGATGTGGATGAAATCGTTCGCACAATACAACTTATTTCTCCAGGTTTCGGTGGAATAAACTTAGAAGATATTAGTGCTCCAAGATGCTTTGAGGTAGAAGATAAACTTAAAAAAATATTAGATATACCAGTATTTCACGATGATCAACATGGAACAGCT
>DHIM01000248.1 GCA_002403785.1 Clostridium sp. UBA4746 | reverse complement strand
CCGCTGTTAGCGGTTTAGTTCAAGAAGAAGAGTGCGAAACAAAGATGATTTATATTAAGTTATATATTTTATTTATTTTTTCTTTAAATGGTCTCTTCCTTCCATCGAAGTATATGTTTTTTACTAACCATTCTCCCCATTCTTTATAATTACAAGAATATCTCTGAAGAAGATATTCAGTTAAGTGGTCTGCTAACACTGCTCCTATAACATAATTATGAATATACACAGGGTCAATACTTCTAAAAGTGTCGGAAGCCCATATAGATGGATTGTTTATTTTAAAACCTAATTTGCTATAATGTTTTATGTATAAATTTTCTGCATGGTCTGGATTTCCCCATAATTCGAATTCATATAAAGCACTAATAGCACATCTTGTATATTCTAAAACCTCTATTTCAGCCAATTTTTCCTGGTCAAGGTTATTTAATAATAATTTTGGAGCAATATGTTCTATGACTACGGCCATTGCTTCATCATAACTTGAAGGTAAAATTTTATACAACCCTTTCTCGTTATTAAAGTAATATGATATTGCATGTCCTATTTCATGAAATAAAACCCTTAAATTTGATAGGGAATGAATAGGCTCTACTACTATTCTTATGTCTCCAAGCGAAACCTCACTTGCAACCCCTGAAAAACCTTGTTCTATATAATTAATTTTAATTTTCTCCTTTAAATTATCTAATCCAAGTATTTCTAATAAACGATTAATAAGTTCTATTGGCTGACATTCGTTTATAGTCAGACTTATTCTACTTAAATCCAAAAACCAACTTTCCCACTTAATATCATATTTCTTAATTAACTCTAAAGCTTTAGGCAAATTATCTTCAATATATTTATTTAACAAACTAATTAATTTATCCTTATCTATTTCTTCAGTTACTAATACTAACTCAGGATAAGAGGAAAAACCTGCTTCCTGTGCTAACTTATTTCTTATATTCATTAATTTTAAAACATCATTTTTCATCATTAAAGATAATGCTGATTTATAATCATATCTGTTCTTTTTTACTTCAGATGAAATGTCCTGATTATAATTATCTTGATTATCAATATAATTTCTTAATATCGCAGTCATAGCATTCTTATCAACTAAATCTCGTTCCATCAATAAACATGCTATTTTAGATTTCCTATCTGTTGGCTTTATTATTTTCTTAAATATCTTCACCATATTAAATATTTCATTATCTATTTCGGATAGATTATAATTTCCTCCTTCAAAATAATTGCACCATTGGTACATTTGGATATTCCAATACTTCTTCATATAAATAGATTCGAATTCTTCAACCATAACATTTCTCCTATATAACATTTTTATACTCTTATATGCATTCATTTAAAAGGCTAAACAACTTTAGGGACATAATAGTTCGAAATTTTTTACAAGTATGACATAAAAGAATAATGCGGTGCGACTATTTTTTATAAAATACCAATGTTAATCTATCATTTATTACTTTCATTTCGCCAGTTTGCTTATATCCAACCTTTTCATACAAATGACAATTTCCTTGCTCCTGTAATATAGTATCTAATTCCCACTCATTTGCGTCAGAATATATCTGTTCAAGCATTTGAAATACCTCTTGTGCTATCCCCTTCCCTTGGTATTCTGGTAAAATAAAAATAATACTGACACGATAGTGTTTATCATTCTTTTTTACTATTCTAACGCCACCAACATCTAAACTATCACTTTTAATAATATAATAATCTGTAAATGAATGATTGATTTTATCAATTATTTCTTCTATTGGCTCATTTACAGGACTGGTTTCATAATCTTTATATTTCTCTAATAATGGCATGAATGATTTAATTTGCATTGCATGAATAATTTCTGCGTCTTTCGACTCTGACTTAACCAAAGATATATTCATTAAATTTTCCCCTCCAATTATAATTTAGATAATTCTTAGTTCGCACTTTTTTACAATCACGACATAAATACTTACTTAATTATACTATTTTTACCATGGATTACATATAAAAAAATAAAATATGTTTTGTTATATAGAAGATAAAGAACATTTTATATATTAGGAATGGAAAAAATTCGGATTATAAACTCACGATAATGACCAAAATTTAGTCTGGAACAGAATAGGCAAATGGTAACAACTCTCTTACCGCAATCTTTTTCAATTCGTTTTTTATATTAATAATTACTTTACAGTCTGGCATATAGTCCGAAAGGAATTGTCTACAATTCCCGCATGGTGGTAATATTTCTTCACCATTTTCACCCCTAATACCAACTAAACATTCAAATTCTCTTTCACCATCAGTTATGGCTGAACCTATTGCTATCATTTCAGCACAAGCACCATGAAGAGAAAAAACATTTACCCCTGTGTAAATCTTTCCACTTTTACACCTAACCGCTACTGCAACTGTATGATTGTATTTATACTATCATAGTTCTTTTTTATGGTTTCGGATGCCTTCTCAATTAATTCTAAGTCTTGTTTTGTTAAATTCTCCATTTTATTTCTAATCCCCTATTATATTTAAGTTAATTTATATCATTATACAATTCCGTAATAACTTATACTTGAATTATATCATTATTTCCAATAGCTTATAACTATCCATCAAAGTGTATAAATGGAATATAACTATAAATGCTATAT
>DHIM01000255.1:313-12219 GCA_002403785.1 Clostridium sp. UBA4746 | reverse complement strand
CCATATTAATTATAATTTAAATCTATTATTTTTACAAATTTTCTTTTGATTTTTGCAAAACCAATTAGTTTTAAATGATTTCCTACTCAATAAATACTTAAAAATTTTATAATTTCATATTAAACAATATAAAAAGACAAAGAAGTACCTAATACATCATACTTCTTTGTCTTTAATTTTAAGTTCTGTAAAATAAATTTTAGCTTAGGTAACAGCTGCTTATTAAGTTATTGCTTTCTTTTTTCTGTTTTTTAGCAACACCCAAACAGGACTTGCTATAAATATTGAAGAGTAACATCCGATTGCTATTCCAATAATTAATGGACCACTTAGCTCTCTTACAGAAGGTACAAGTGCGTATACTGCAATTATACTAATTAGAACTGTAGCAACTGTATTAATTGATCTTGCAAAAGTTTGTGTAACACTTTTATTAACTAGCTCTTCTATAGATGCTTTTCTCATAATTCTTTGATTTTCTCTTATTCTATCAAATATAACTATAGTATCATTAATAGAGTAACCAATTACAGTAAGAATAGCTGCTATAAAAGGTGCATTTACTGGTATCCTAAATACTGCATATACACCAACCGTAATTAAAACATCATGTAGTAATGCAATTATAGCAGCAGCTCCGAAGTTAAATTCAAATCTTATTCCAACATACACCAACATACAAATTGTAGCAATAATTAAAGCAGTTATCGCTTTTGTCTTTAATTCCTTACCAATTGATGCACCAACTGTATCTTGTGAAATTACTTTACTAGATTTAAACTCAGTCTTAATTTCTTTTACCATAGTTGCAATTTGATCAGCAGACATAGCATCACTTTTTACGGTTATTTCAATATTTTTATCATTATCTACTGTTTTGGATAAGTATTCACCTTTTGCATGTTTATCAACTATTTTATCTACATCTGCTTTATTAAATTGTTGATTCATGCCTATAGTAAGTGCTGTACCACCTTTAAAATCTATACCTAAATTCAGCCCTTTTGTTGCCATGAATCCCATTCCTATTATAATTATAATTAGAGACATAGCAAACCATAGTTTAGTTTTTTCAACTATTTTTAACATATGCTTACCCCCTCTTCACACCGAAATGAGATATTTTACTTAGTAGTCCCATTTCAATCGCTAATTTTAATAAGAATTTAGTACATGTAAGTGCTGTAAATATACTTATCAGTATACCAATTATCAATGTAAGTGCAAATCCTTTAACTGATCCTGTTCCCATTGAGTAAAGAACTATACCAGAAATTATAGTTGTAATGTTTGAATCTAATATTGATGGCAATGCTCTATGAAATCCAGAATGTACAGAGGCTTTTATTGATTTTCCAGTTTTGAGTTCTTCTCTTGTTCTTTCAAATATTAGCACATTAGCATCTACTGCCATACCTATTGTTAGTAAAAAACCTGCTATACCTGCAATAGTCAAAGTTACATTCATAAGTGAGAATGCGCCAAGAACCAAAACTACATATAAAATTAAAGATATATCAGCTATAATACCTGGTACTCTATAATATAAAAGCATAAATAACAATACAAATAATGTTCCTATAGCTCCAGCTTTCATGCTTTGTGTTAATGCATTTGCACCCAAAGTAGCACCAACAGTTTTAACAGATACAGCTTTTAAAGTTACAGGTAATGCTCCTGATTTTATAATCTCAGATTGTTTTGTAGCTTCTTCTAAGGTCTTACTTCCTGTAATAACTGCCTTACCATCTGATATGACCGCTTGCACTGTTGGATTAGTTAACTGATCAGCATCCATATAAATAGCAATTGGCTGTCCTATAAACTTCTGCGTTGCTATTGCAAACTTTTTCTTTCCTGTTTCGTTAAATTCAAGACCTATAGCAGGTTGATTATCATCGTTTATGTATGCAGTAGCATCTTTTACATCTTTACCAGTAAGAATTGTCACTTTATCAGGACCAACGAATTTAAGAGTTCCTGATTTTGCAACAGTATCAAGAATTTCTTTAGAATCGAATTTACCTGGTATTTCAATTCTAATTCTTTTATCACCTTCTTTGGCTACTGATGTCTCACTAACTCCCATTTTGTTGACCCTCATAGAAATAAGCTCAATTGTTCTGTCAATGGTTTTGGAATCAATGGCTCCGCCTTGAACTTCTTCTAATACAGAAATACCACCTTGTATGTCTAAACCCTTATTTATTGTTTCAGTAAATGGTTTAAACCTATAATCTCCTATTGTAAGTCCGTGGAAACCTGTAAACGCCAATATTCCAACAATTAAAACACTGGTTAAAAAAAGTATACCACCTTTTTTCTTCTTCATCCTTATCCCCCTTTTCTGCTTGTTAATAAGTACAATTATATAATTTTTAGCAGATTTAGTCAATATTGGGTTTTGTAATCTACTTATTCATAGTTTTTGCTTTTAAGGCTATTGCACATTCTATCCTTTTCTTTTGCATCTTGCATCCAATCTCATAAGGAATATGCATATCTCCATTAAAGTTAAAGTTGTTTGCTTGACATCCACCACTACAATAAAACTTAGCCCAGCATTCAGTGCATGTAGGTTTATTATAAATGTGTGCTTCTTTAAACTCTTGTACCATTTTTGTATTATTAATCCCATTATATATATCGCCCATAAGAAAATCTTTATTACCAACAAATTGATGACAAGGGTATATATCCCCATCTGGAGTAACCGCTATATATTCATGACCCGCTCCGCAACCGGCTATTCTTTTATAAACACAAGGTCCACCTTGCAAATCTATATTAAAGTGATAAAATTTGAATTCATTTCCATCTTTGTGTCTCTTGAGCATATCTTTATACAATTTATCATATTGATCAAAGATAACAGGTAAATCTTCCTCTCTAATTGAAAGTTCATGTTCATTTGGTAAAACTACTGGTTCTATAGATATTTCTTTAAACCCTAAATCTGCCATATGTTTAATATCTTCATAAAAATCAGTATTAAGTCTAGTGAAAGTTCCCCTAACATAGTATTGTTTTGACTTATCTCTCATATCAACCATCTTTTTAATTTTTGGAAGTATCCTATCATATGACCCACTTCCATCTGCTTTTACTCTAACCTTATCATTTACAGATTTTCTACCATCTATGCTAAGGACTATATTACCCATGTTTTCATCTAAATACTTCATAATTTCATCATTAAGTAATGTAGCATTAGTTGTCATCGTAAATCTTATAGCTTTATTATAGAGTTTTTCTTGCTTTTTTGCATACTCTACTATTCCCTTTATCAAATCAAAAGCCATAAGTGGTTCTCCACCAAATAAATCTACCTCAATATTTTTTCTTGGTCCAGAATTTTTTATAACAAAATCAATTGCTTTCTCGCCAACTTCTAGGGTCATTGCCTTTCTAACACCATGGTACTTACCCTCATCAGCAAAACAATATTTACATCTTAGATTACAATCTTGTATTATATTAAGGCACAGTGCCTTTATGTATGGTTCTGATTGTCCACCACTCATTGCAATTTCTTTATATAAGTCTTCTGTATATAACGTGCCTCCCTGAATTAAGCTCTGAATTTCGTCATATACTTCCTCGATTTCTTTTCTACTATATTTTTCTTTAAAAATTTCTATTAAATATTCTTTTTCTCTAAGAGAATTATTATCTAAAAGATCATAAACTATTTCATCAACTACATGTAGCGCTCCAGAATTTACATCAATTACATAATATTCACCATTTTGAATAAATTTATGAATTAGTGACAATTTATTTCCTCCTAACTAAATTTAAAGCAGTAACCCTAGTTACTGCCCCGTTTATAATATTAATTTTCACAAGCTAAGTTTGCTACTGTACAAGAAGTTTTGCATGCTGATTGACATGAATTAGCACATTCCTTGCATCCAGGTTTTTTAAGACTTTCTTTAATTGTTGCAGCGTTTATTGTTTTTATATGTTTCATTTTTATTCCTCCATATCATAAAGTTTCCTAACAATCATACCATAATATTGTAGGGAAATAAAGCATTTCTATAGATTTATTCCTAGCATTCCAGACAAAGTTCCTATACCCAAAGCTAAAGCTGTTCTTATAACTTCCCTCATACCTATAGCGGCACTTCCACCACCACAAACTTTAACTAAGTATAAAACTAACATGTAAGTAACTGCTACCATAAGACCCATTAACCAACCTTTTTCTCCTGCTTTTTTTGCAGCAAACACTGACCCATAAAGTACACTAAGTAATGTTATTACAATATAAAAAACTGATGTTACCTTCATGCTAGCCGGCAAATAGGTTGTTATTATAGAATAAATCACTAATATAATTAAGGTTAAAATTGCAGCCCTAAATACGCCTTCTCCAGCACAAGAATATTTTAATTTCTTTTCCATGTAAACTCCCCCTTTTCTATAGATTCCAACAAATTTTTTTGTTGGAATCTATAGTATTAAATATGATTTAAAAAGGGGTTTTATTACTTAATTCTCTATTTTTTCTCTACTACTTCAGCATTGCTCACATTAATAACTGTGCCTATTCCACTTTTTGATAATTTAATTCTAGTTCTGTCTGGACCACTTTCCAATATAATGTACTCATCTTGAATATTAATGATTTTACCCATCATACCGCCTTTAGTCATTACTTCATCATTCACTTTTAAATTATTTAAAAGTGCAGCATATTTTTTCTTTCTTTTGTTTTCTGGTATAAATATTACTAGATAAAATACTGCAAGCATTAAAATTAAAGGTAATAAAGTTCCTATTGATTGCATTTATGTTCCCCTCCTTTCTATAATACTTTTAAAACTTATAATAAATAATTTTCCTACAAAATTAATTTCTAAAGAATTGATTGCTTCCCTTATTATCACATTTATAGGTTAATCATATTATAGTAAATAACTATGATTACTCATTCCATAGGGCAAGTTTCTCTGCCTTAAACTCTTCAAAACAATCATTATCAATGGCAGATCGTATGTCTTCCATAAGTTTATTATAAAAATATAGATTATGAAGTACACAAAGCCTCATGGCGAGCATTTCTTTCGCCTTGAATAAATGCCTAATGTAGGCTCTTGTGTAATTTTTACAAGTAGGACACTGACATCCCTCATCTATAGGTGCTGCGTCTAGTTCAAATTTAGCATTCATCATATTTATTCTGCCATCTTTAGTAAACACATTTCCATGCCTTCCATTTCTTGCCGGCAATACACAGTCAAAAAAGTCCACACCTCTTGACACGGCTTCTAGAATGTTACTTGGATAACCCACTCCCATAAGATATATTGGTTTATCCTCAGGCAAGTATGGAACAACCGCATCAATGATTTTATACATATCTTCATGGCTCTCTCCAACTGCCAGCCCACCTATAGCATAGCCATCCAAATTCATTTTACTAATTGTTTTAGCATGCTCTATTCTTAAATCCACATATGTTCCACCTTGATTTATGCCAAATAACATTTGTTTGTTATTTACAGCGTCTGAGCGAAGATTTAATTTATCCATTTCAATCTTACACCTTTCTAGCCACCTTGTAGTTCTTGCTACAGAATCTACTACATATTCTCTGGTAGATGGATTGGGTATACATTCGTCAAATGCCATAGCAATGGTGGATCCTAAATTGCTTTGTATCTGCATACTTTCTTCTGGTCCCATGAATATCTTCTTCCCATCAATATGTGAATTAAAGTAAACACCTTCTTCTTTAATCTTCCTCATTTTTGATAAAGAAAAAACTTGATATCCACCTGAATCTGTAAGAATAGGTCTATCCCAATTCATAAATTTATGCAACCCACCAAGTTGCCTTATAACCTTATCAGTTGGTCTTAAGTGCAAGTGATAAGTATTCGATAATTCTACTTGGCAATTAATTTCTTTTAAATCCATAGTAGAAACTGCGCCCTTAATAACTGCTAAGGTCCCTACATTCATAAATACTGGTGTTTGAATTGTACCGTGAGGTGTAATAAACTCGCCACGTCTTACTTTACCACTTTTCTTAAGTAATTTATACATAATTACCCTTCTTTCTATACAATAATTAAAAATTAGCTCCTTAGTCCTAATTATTCTAAGAATTATCATCAAAAAATAACTAATAAGCATGCTATTCCATTCCAGCCTGGTCTATTTTAAGTGAGATGTCTAATATAAGAACATTGCGTCTCCAAAGCTAAAAAATCTATATTTTTCTTTTACAGCTGTATCATAAGCGCCCATAACTAAATTCTTGTCTGCGAAAGCGCTAACTAACATTATTAGTGTAGATTCTGGCAAATGAAAATTGGTTATTAAAGCATCCACAATTTTAAACTTATATCCTGGATATATAAAGATGTCTGTCCATCCAGATTTCTCGCATACTTTTCCATTTTCATCTGCAATGCTTTCGAGTGTTCTGTTAGAAGTTGTACCCACAGCAATTATTCTTCCACCATTCTTTTTAGCTTCATTTATTACCTGTGCTGTTTCACTATTTAACATATAATGTTCTGAATGCATTTCATGTTCTTCAACTATTTCAGCTTTTACTGGTCTAAAAGTACCAAGCCCTACATGTAGTGTTACGAAGGCAATTTTAACACCTTTTGCCTTAATTTGCTCAAGTAGGTTCTTTGTAAAATGGAGTCCAGCAGTAGGAGCTGCTGCAGATCCTACCTCTCTTGAAAATACAGTCTGGTATCTTTCTTTATCTTCTAATTTTTCAGTTATATATGGTGGTAGTGGCATCTCTCCAAGTTTATCTAAAATTTCTTCAAATATTCCATCAAAATCAAATTTTACTATTCTACTTCCACCCTCAGAAACGCTTATAACATCTGCCTTTAACTCCCCATTTCCAAATATAAACGTAGTTCCAATTTTCGCTTTTTTCCCAGGCTTGACTAAAGTTTCCCAATGATTAATGTCTATCCTCTTTAGGAGAAGAAATTCCATTTTACCACCAGTTCCTTCTTTCACTCCTAAAAGCCTTGCAGGTAATACTCTAGTATCATTTAACACTAAGCAATCCCCTGGGTTTAAATACTCTATTATGTTTTTAAAATGTTTGTGCTCTATTTCTTTATTAGTTTTATTAACTACCATAAGCCTTGACTCATCCCTTTTTTTAACTGGATGTTGTGCAATAAGCTCCTTTGGTAAGTCAAAATAAAAATCCTTTACTTTCAAAAAACTACACCCTTTCTTTATGCAAAAATCATATAACTTTGTTTTCGTAATCCCTAATATTAAGAATCACTAAGTTTTTTGATTTCTAATTTTTTATTGGTCTATTTAAATGCTGATAGGCTTTTTTAGAAGCTATTCTTCCTCTTGGTGTTCTTATTATAAATCCCTTTTGAATTAAATATGGTTCGTAAACATCTTCAAGCGTACCTATCTCTTCGCCTACAAAATAAGATAAAGTTTCTATTCCTACTGGTCCACCGTTAAAATTGTCTATAATAGCTTCAAGCATTTTATTATCTATTCTATCAAAACCTTCGTCATCTATTTCAAGAAGTTCTGCCGCAGACTTTGCTATAAATAAATCAATAATTCCATTTCCCTTAACGTCACAATAATCCCTTACTCTTTTAAGCAATCGATTGGCAATTCTCGGAGTACCCCTTGAACGTCTTGCAATTTCTACTGCAGCATCTTTTGTAATATCTACCTTTAAAATAGCTGCAGATCGAATTACTATTTCTTTTAACTCCCCCTGAGTATAATATTCCATGGCACTTAGCACACCAAATCTATCACGAAGAGGAGCTGTTAATAATCCAATCCTAGTGGTTGCACCAATAAGTGTGAACTTAGGTAAATCTAGCCTTATAGATTTTGCGGAAGCTCCTTTTCCAATTACAATGTCTAGTGCATAATCCTCCATAGCAGGATATAATATTTCTTCTACCGACCTGTTAAGTCTATGTATTTCATCAATAAAAAGCACATCATTATCACTCAAACTTGTTAAAATAGCAGCCAAATCCCCCGCTCTTTCTATTGCTGGCCCAGAAGTTACTTTTAAGTTGCCTTTCATTTCTCTCGCAATAATATTCGCGAGGGTTGTCTTACCAAGACCAGGTGGTCCATATAAAAGCACGTGATCAAGGGCTTCATCTCTATTTTGAGCTGCTTTAATAAATATACTCAATTTTTCTTTTATCTTAGATTGACCAATATACTCTCTAAGTTTTTGGGGTCTTAGAGAATATTCAGCATCCATATCTTCTTCTGTAATAGAAGAAGTAATAATTCTTTCCTCAATATCATCCATAGTATGTTCCCACCTTAGTTCATTAAATATTTCAAACAATCTTTAATCATATTTTCAAGTGATTGTTCTTTGCTTACAGCATTTAATGCCTCTTCCGCTTCCTTCTCAGAATATCCTAGTGAAATAAGCGCACCCAAAACCTCCATAAGTTTTCTATCATCTACTAAATTAATTCCTGAGGTTTGTGATAAATCGTTAGTAGCAGACTGCTGAATATGTATTTTTTCTCTGAGCTCTAGAATTATTCTTTGAGCAATTTTCTTGCCTATGCCTGGTGCCCGTGTTAAAGTTTTTTCATCCCCTGATACAATAGCATATTTCAAATTTGAAACACTACAAATAGAAAGTAGTGATAAGCCAGCTTTTGACCCAACTCCATTTATACTAATTACCAAGCTAAACATCTCTATCTCATCTTTTGTTAGAAACCCGTACAGTCCAATAAAATCTTCTCTAACAATTTGTTTTATATATAATAATACATTTTCGTTTGTTTTAGGCATCTTTGCCATAGTACTTCCGGAGGTATATATTTTATAACCCATACCCTTATTATCTACTACAATATAATCTTTACTGATACCTACAAAAATTCCTTTTATATATTCGTACATAATATTTCCTCCTTGCTGCTTCTTTTGCGAATATCAATCATTAGTTGTTATCTTACCATTTTTATAGCGACTACATATTACTTTACCACCTAAACGGTATAAATTCAATAATTAAGAGCTATGATTATAAAAAATAAATCAAAAATCCTTAAGAAATGTAATTCTTAAGGATTTTGACCTTAGAAATACATATTTCTTAAGGTTATGGTACATATTTTTTTATTTAATTTGGATACGTTAAGACTTTAATAAACCTCTAGCATAATCAAAAGCTTTTTCTGAGGTTTTAAATTCACCTTTGTCATATTCGTCATTATTTTCTATGTCCTTGCTACTATCGTTGTCTTTACTATATTTTCTACCTCTAATTAAGTCCTCAACCAATCCATCTTTTTCTTTTAAATCACCTATCTTAATATATTGTAATTCACCTTTGTCTTGTGAATCAAAATCATATTTTTGCTGTTTACCATCCGCTGCATATACGTTAGAGTTAAATAGTTTATGAGCTACTATATTCCCGTTCTTATCTGTTTTATAAATCGTTACTAAATCTTCATATACTCCTAAAAAATATCTATTAGCTTTATAACTGTACCTATTACTAGTATTAGCAAAAACTACTTCATCATTACTCATACTAACAACTGTATACCCTTGGTCTTTAAAAGCCTCATTAAGTTCTGATTGTGTTTTCCTATTTAATACTTTGGAGCTATTAAAATATTTTTCGAGCACCATATTTCTTACTACTTTATCTTTGTAATTAATATTAAAAATGAATTTAGTATTCTGAACTACCCTAGTTAGATTAGTAGTCACTGAAGTTTGTATTGTTTTAGCAGTAAATTTTAAATATGGGGATGTACTATTGGCTTCAAGCTTTAAATTATTTTTATTCATATAGTGCGTAAGAGAATAGTTCACACCAATAAAAGCAATTAAAATTATTATTAACATTGAATATAAAAATTTTTTATTTTTCATATTACCCCTCCTTATTTGGAATTATGCCCAAATAAGAGGAATTAATTCAATTATTATAATATATAACATAAATATAAACTTTATTTGTCTAAACCCTTCCAGAATAAGTGATTGTCATTTACAAATTAGAATCATGAATATGAAAGCATGTATAAGTGTGGCTAATAGTATATAATGTATATACTAGCTAATTCTTTACCATTAGCCACCTCGGCATTCCTCATAAGCACTAAGCAATTATTATTTATCTACCGTTCTATATGGCGTACCTTAATGGGTCCTATATATCTTGAAAGGAGTTTATTATGACAGTTTATAGATTATCAAATGATTTAGTGTTCCCTCATCCATCTCTTTCAGATGATGATGGTCTTTTAGCCATTGAGGGCGACTTATCAGTGCAAAGATTACTACTTGCATATTCTAGTGGAATATTCCCATGGTACTCAGATGATGAGCCAATACTGTGGTGGTCACCTAATCCTCGATTTATTGTTTATCCAAAAGATATTAGAACTTCTCACTCTATGAAAAAGCTACTCAAAAAGAATACATATAAAGTTTCCTTTGATACTTGTTTTAGAGATGTTATATCTAATTGTTCAAATGTTAGAAAAGAATCAGGCACATGGATTACAAATGATATGATAGAGGCTTACTGCAAACTTCACGAACTCGGTTTTGCACATTCTGTCGAAACCTGGCATCAAGAAAAATTAGTTGGTGGACTATACGGTGTGAGTATTGGAAAATGTTTTTTTGGTGAGTCAATGTTTTCAACTATGGATAACGCCTCTAAGGCTGCATTTATTGCACTTGGCAAGGTATTAGAAGAAAAGGAATTTATTCTAATTGATTGTCAAGTTCATACAAATCATTTGGAAAGTTTAGGAGCAGTTAATATGCCTAGAGAGAAATTTTTAGAAATTGTAGAAAAAGGTATTGCTATTCCTCCACTAAAATTGTGCTTTTAAGTTACATACATTTTTTTAATAAACCAGCGTAAAGGAAAAGTCCTCATGCTGATTTATTTATATTACTATATTCCTCCATCAAGATCACTTGTTTTTGTAAAATTGCTTTATTGCCAACTTTAAATATAAAAGTACTAAGTAAAATAATCAATTATTGCATTCTCAAAATTGTTATTTATAAGTTCATAAATATAGTTTTTAATTTTCTCACTCGCTGGTTTCTTGTAAACATATTTGAATTTACCATAAGGTCCCCATTTTAATAGTCTCATTTCTTCGTTTAAGTCAAGCTTAGTATTCTTAAATCTTTGAATTATAAGTTCCTTTGCAGCTTTTGTAAATCTATGTTGAATAAGTTCAAAGCTTATTTCCTCATTATAACCCTCTAATGTTATTTTTAATGTGTCTATTAACTCCTTATACTCTTCTTTCCAATTATCATATATCATAATAGGTGCTATTAAGAACCCTATTGGGTATCCAGCAGCTGCAATTTTTTTAACAGCTCCTAACCTATCCTGAAAATCTGAAGTATTGTGTTCAAAGTTATTTATTACAAAACGCGAGTTTACCGTAAATCTAAACTTTGTATGCTTGTTATGTTTTAACTTCAAAAATTGATCAACGTCATCAAATTTAGTTACAAGCCTTAATCTACCTTTAGAACTTTCACCAAAAAATTCAATGCACCTTTTTAAATTTCCACTTAAGTGTTCAAGCGCTATGGGATCAGTTATACTCGAACACTCGAAAGCAGTAATATTAGGTGCATTATCAACTATGTAACTTTGAATGACTTCCAAAATTTCTTCAATATTCAAAAAAATTTTCATGAAAGGTTTTTCACCTTGAGTAGTTTGAAGATAGCAGTATTCACAATTAGCTGGGCAGGAACTTGATAAAGAAAATTGATAATCTGCAGATGGTTTACAACTTACTAATTTCTTTTGTCCGTTTGTTGTAAAAAGAACAGTCTTTTTAGCAATTGCATAGTTTTTTTCTGGTGATCCACTATCTATTACCACT
>DHIM01000255.1:0-144 GCA_002403785.1 Clostridium sp. UBA4746 | reverse complement strand
GGCTATTACCACTTTTTTTGAATTAACTATGGGTATATTAAATTTATCTAAATATTTAATGATTTTTCTTGAAGATTCGTATTTTAATATTTTTGGATCTATATATGCAATGTCTGGTATAAACAACTTCATTATCTTCACCTC
>DHIM01000184.1:11979-14690 GCA_002403785.1 Clostridium sp. UBA4746 | reverse complement strand
AGTATATATTACGTTAAATTATTTGTAGTAATATATACTTTATTTATATCAAACAAAAAACGAAATATGAGGTGAATTATGAAAAGGAAAAACAGAGATAAATATACAAGGATATTGATTTATAGTATTATTTTAATTTTTACTTTAAGTTTTGTATTGCCAATGTTATTTAGGTAAAATAGGAGAGTGTTTCAATGTTCTTAAAATCTATTGAAATAAGAGGATTTAAATCCTTTGCAGATAAAACAGAATTAACCTTTAAAAAGGGTATTACAGCTGTAGTGGGTCCTAATGGGAGTGGCAAAAGCAATATATCTGATGCTGTTAGATGGGTACTTGGAGAACAAAGTGCACGAAGTCTAAGAGGCGATAAAATGGAGGATGTTATATTTGCAGGCACACAGTTTAGAAAACCAGTTGGCCTAGCTCAGGTTTCTTTGACTTTGGATAATAGTGAATGCGAACTGGATATAGATTATTCTAATGTTACGATAGCAAGAAGATTATATCGTTCAGGTGAAAGTGAATATTTAATCAATAATACATGTTGCAGGTTAAAAGATGTTCAACAACTTTTTATGGATACCGGCATAGGAAAAGAAGGATATTCAATTATTGGTCAAGGTAAAATAGATGCTATTTTAAGTGGAAAAACTGAGGAAAGAAGAAAACTGTTTGAAGAAGCTGCAGGAATTGTAAAGTTTAAGACAAGAAAAGAAGAAGCAGAAAAGAGACTAGATAATACTGATCAGAATTTAATTAGGATAAAAGATATTTTAAGTACTTATGAGGAAAGATTAGAACCGTTAATGAATGAAAGCCAAAAAGCTAAAAAGTTTATAAAATTCTTTGAAGAACTCAAAAGCAAAGAGGTTAGCATAATTATTGATTCTATATACAAAGTTGAAGGAAAAAATAAAAGCTTACATGTGGAATATGCTAAATTAAAGGATGAAGTTAAAAAAAACACAGAGGGGAAAAACAAGTTCAAAAAAGATGCTCTGTACTGGAACAGTAAGTTTGAGAGGTTTGAAAATAAGAACCAGGAAGAAAAGCAAGTATATTATGATAATAAGTTAATTTACCAAAATAGTGATTCTGAAATAAATATTCTAAATGAAAGAATAAAAAATTTAGATAAAGTCATTGATAAAACATCAAATGAGAGTAATGTCATCCACAAAAACGTGCTGGGATTTAAAAGTAACCTTGGTGTTGTAGAGTATTCTTTAAATACTATAAAAAAAGCTCAAATAGAATTAGTGGAAAAAATTCATTTAGAAGAAATAAAAATCAAAAGTATTCAAGATAATATGGCAATTGAAAGCGCTGAAGCTAAAAATTTCAAAGAGGAGCAGCAAACCAATATTAAATTAACTATTGAAGCTACTAATAGTTTATTAATTTTAAAGAACAATATAAATATATCCAAAACAAGAGTAAATACTTTGAAAAACAATATTGAAGATTTTTGTAATTCAATGAAAACTAATGCAACTACAAAAACAATGTTTGAAAGTCAATTGGAAGAATTTAAAGAAAATATAGATAAATACAAAAATAAGGTTAAAGAGAATAAGAATGAGAATATAAAGAGTCAAACCCTTTTAAATAACGATGAAAGTTTGGCGAAAAATTGCAATTTTAAAATTAATAAAACTGAAGCTAATTTTAATGTATTGACAACTTTAGAAAAAAAACATGAAGGTTATAATAAATCGGTAAAAAACTTAATGCAACACGTTAATGAAGGTAAAATAGGCAATATTTACGAATGCTTTGTAATTGGAGAAATTATAAAGGTTGAAAAGAACTTAGAAGTGGCTGTAGAAATTGCTTTGGGCGGTAATATATCACATATAATAACTAAAGATGAGAGTGTGGCTGAAATTCTAATAAGTTATTTGAAGATAAACAACCTTGGTAGAGCTACGTTTTTGCCTTTGAACATTATTAAGGGTAAAAGGCTTATTATTGATAATAAAACAAAAAATAATCTTGGTTATATTGGAATTGCTAGCGAACTAATAGGTTATGATGAAAAGTTTAGTGAGGTTATGGCATTTATTTTAGGAAGGACAATTATATGTAAAGACATGGATTCAGCCCTAGAAATAGCTAAGATTAATAATTTTCGTTTTAAAATTGTTACAATCTCTGGAGAGGTTATAAATGTTGGTGGGTCATTAACAGGTGGAAGTGTGTATTCAAAGACTTCAAGCATAGTTGGAAGAAAAAGGGAAATTAAAGATCTAGCTAAGAATTTGCAAACTTTAAAAAATGAATTGTCTATTAAGCTAGAAAAAATAAAACAAAGTAAATTTGAAATTGTAAAATTAGATCAAGAAGACATAATTCTAATGGATAAAGTTAACTTTGACAATATTGAACTTACGAAGTTGGAAGCTAAAATAAATGCAATAATAAATGAAACAAATAGATTGAAAAATAATATACAGAAGTTGAAAACAGAGAAATTTTCAGAGGACAATAAAATTAAGCAAGAAATTAACGAAATCGAAGAAAAAAATATATCTCTTGATAAATATACATCTGTAAAACATGAAATACAGCAAAATATTAATAAAGTTGATTTTAAATTAAAAGATAAATTGTTAGAAATTGAGAATATAAAAGAATTAATTACCGATGCTAAAATAAAAAAAGCTCAAATTGATGAAATAATAAATAATAAGCAAGCTGAAATACAG
>DHIM01000184.1:9653-11946 GCA_002403785.1 Clostridium sp. UBA4746 | reverse complement strand
ATTGTATATAATGAAAAGATAATTGTCTTTTCTAAAGAAATAGATGAAGCTATGATAAATAAAAACACAAGTGTATTATCAATTCAAAATTTCGAGAAAAAAATAAACGAAACAAAGCTTATATTAGAAAGAATGGAAAAAAACTTTGAAGATAATGAAATTCAAAGAATTAAAATTAAAGAGTATATAAGAATAAGTGGGGAACAGTTAGATAATGTTTTACTAATGCTTGAAAAAATCGAGAAAAATTTATATAACTGTGAACTAGCCCTTGCGAAAATAGAAATGGAAAAGGAAACCTACTATGAAAAGTTAAATAAAGACTTTGAGCTAACATTTGCAGAAGCGTTGCAATTTAAAAATGAGATTGAAGACATAGATAAGCTTAAAAAGGAAATAATAGCTCTGAAGAGTGAAATATCTATGCTTGGAAAGATAAATGTAAGTGCTATAGAAGAGTATAAAGTAGTTAAAGAAAAATTCACTTTTATGGATGGCCAAAAGGAAGATTTGGTGTTAGCCAAAAGTGAATTATTAAGTGTAATACATGAAATGACTGAGAGAATGAAAAAAATATTTGCAGAGAACTTTGTTATTTTAAGACAAAATTTTAATGAGACATTCACAGAATTGTTTAAAGGGGGAAGTGCAGATTTAATACTTACAGAAGGAGATGAACTTACAGCGAAAATTGATATTAATGTGCAACCACCAGGGAAAAAACTTCAAAATATAAATCTAATGTCTGGTGGAGAAAAAGTTCTTTCAGCAATTGCATTATTATTTGCCATATTAAAAATGAAACCAACACCATTTTGCATTTTGGATGAAATAGAGGCGGCATTAGACGATGCAAATGTAGTTAGATATGCAGAATTTTTAAAAAGATTTTCTGACAAAGTTCAGTTCATTATAATAACTCACAGAAAAGGAACTATGGAAGCTGGAGATGTTTTGTATGGAGTTACAATGGAGGAAAAGGGAGTGTCAAAAATAGTATCTGTAGACTTTAACAAGTAAAAAGATTATAACAATTGTTAATGTCATAAAAAACGAACAGGGAGGATTATAAATGTTTGGAGGATTTTTTGATAAATTAAAAGATGGATTAGCAAAAACTAGAAATAGCATTAATGAAAAAGTTAGTGAAGTACTAAATTTAGCAATTATAATAAATGACGAATTATATGAGGAATTAGAAGAAATATTAATTACGGCAGATATAGGTGTAGAGACCTCTATTTATGTTATTGAAAAACTTAAAAAAAAGGTAAAAGATGATAAAATAAAGGAACCTGCACAAATAGTACCCTGTTTAAAGGAAGTCATAATGGATATATTAGGTGACGATGAAAGTCAAGTAGAACCTGAAGAATTGCCAAAGGTGCTTTTAATAATCGGTGTTAATGGAGTTGGGAAAACTACTTCCATTGGTAAAATTGCAGCATCGCTAAAAGAGGGGAAATATAAAGTTCTCATTGCAGCAGCAGATACTTTTAGAGCAGCGGCAATAGATCAGTTAGAAATCTGGAGTAAAAGAGCTGGCGTGGCACTAATAAAACATCAAGAGGGGTCAGATCCTGCAGCTGTAGTTTTTGATGCTGTTCAAGCAGCTAAAGCAAGGAAAGTTGATGTTCTAATATGTGATACGGCAGGGAGACTTCATAATAAAAAAAACCTTATGGATGAATTATCAAAAATAACTAGGGTGATTAAGCGCGAGTATAGTGAGGCACATATGGAAACTTTACTAGTAATTGATGCTACAACAGGGCAAAATGGGGTACAACAAGCTAAACAATTTATGGAGGTATGTCCAATCGACGGTATAATTTTAACTAAATTAGATGGTACAGCTAAGGGGGGAGTTGTGATATCAATAAAAAGACAACTTAATATACCTGTTAAATATATAGGCGTTGGTGAAGGTGTAGATGATTTACAAGTGTTTAATTCTAAAGATTTTGTAGCAGCTTTATTTTAAAACATAAGCATTAAATGTTAAGTTTTATAAAAAAATATTGAGCTGTTAAGTAAAACTACTTGACACCACATTTGAAATCTGATATTATATGATTTGTGAGTCGGTGATGAAATGGAAAAAAGATTTGAAATTTCCCTATTATTAGATTTTTATGGTATATTACTTACCGAAAAGCAAAGAGACATAATGGATTTGTATTTTAATAATGATTTGTCTTTATCTGAAATTGCAGAGATAAATAAGACTAGCAGGCAAGCTATTCATGATACTATTAAAAGGTCTGATAATTTACTTTTAGTATATGAGGAA
>DHIM01000184.1:9111-9515 GCA_002403785.1 Clostridium sp. UBA4746 | reverse complement strand
ATAAAGATTATAAACTAAAAGAAGATTTAAAAAATATTATTTTGCAACTAGATAACTTACAGATAAATATAAAAGATGAAAAAAATAATCAGCTAATATGTGATATCAAAAACCAAATTATCGAAAATATTTAGGAGGTTTATTATGGCATTTGAAGGATTATCTTCTAAGTTACAGGATACCATAAAAAAATTAAAAGGTAAGGGTAAGCTTTCCGAAAAAGATATTAAAGATGCGATGAGAGAAGTAAAATTAGCATTGCTCGAAGCGGATGTTAATTATAAAGTGGTTAAAGATTTTGTGAAAAAAGTTAGTGAAAAATGCTTAGGTAATGGAGTATTACAAAGCCTAACACCTGGTCAACAAGTTATAAAAATTGTTAATGAGGAGTTAACTGATTTAAT
>DHIM01000184.1:0-8841 GCA_002403785.1 Clostridium sp. UBA4746 | reverse complement strand
GGTTAACAGTTATAATGCTTGTGGGGCTTCAAGGTGCGGGCAAAACCACAATGGGTGGAAAACTTGCTCTTTCACTTAAAAGAAAAAATAAAAAACCATTATTAGTTGCTTGTGATGTATATAGACCAGCTGCAATTAAACAATTGCAGGTAGTAGGTAAACAAATTGATGTTCCAGTATTTACTATGGGGGATAAAGTTACTCCTGTAGATATAGCAAAAGCCTCAGTAGCATTTGCTAAAGATAATGGTAATAATGTAGTAATAATAGATACAGCGGGAAGACTTCATATAGATGAAATTTTAATGAATGAACTTCAAGATATAAAATCTAGTGTTGAGCCAAATGAAATAATGTTAGTTGTAGATTCCATGACAGGTCAGGATGCAGTAAATGTAGCAGAGAGTTTTAATTCACAGCTAGATATAACTGGTGTGATTTTGACTAAGTTAGATGGAGATACAAGAGGTGGAGCTGCTCTATCTATTAAAGCAATAACTGGGAAAACCATAAAATTTGTTGGTTCTGGCGAAAAAATGAACGATCTTGAAGTTTTCTATCCAGATAGAATGGCATCAAGAATACTTGGTATGGGTGATGTGCTCTCATTAATAGAGAAAGCACAGCAGTCAATTGATGAAGATGAAGCAAAAGAACTTGGAAGCAGAATGTTATCTCAAGAGTTTAATTTAGACGATTTTTTAGCATCGATGCAACAAATGAAAAAACTTGGACCATTGAATAAATTGGTTGAGATGATGCCAGGCGTAAATAAAAAGGAATTACAAGGTGTAGACTTATCTAAAAGTGAGAAGGACATGGGGAAAGTTGAAGCTATCATAAGATCAATGACAATCTCCGAAAGAAAACATCCTAATATAGTTAGTGCATCTTCTTCTAGAAAAAAGAGAATCGCTAATGGATCTGGAACTTTAGTGCAACAAGTTAATAAGTTGTTAAAAGATTTTGAAATGATGAAAAAATTTATGAAGCAAGCAAAGGGATTTCAAAAACCTGGTAAAAAAGGTATGTTTGGTAAAATGCCGTTTTAATAAAATACTTATATGATAAATAAACTTAGATTTAAGGAGGTGATATACATGGCAGTTAAAATAAGATTAAAAAGAATGGGTGCTAAACACGCTCCATTTTATAGAGTTGTAGTTGCAGATTCAAGATCTCCTAGAGATGGAAAATTTATTGAAGAAATAGGATATTATAATCCAACAACAGATCCAACTACTATTAAAATAGATGTTGAAAAAGCAACTAATTGGATGAAGAATGGTGCACAACCATCTGATACAGTTAAAAGGTTACTTAGCAAAATAGCAGTCAACTAGAAAAATTGTAAGTAATGAATGGAGGAGTTTTCCATGAAACAGTTACTTGAAGTATTGGCAAAATATTTAGTTGATAAACCAGAAATGGTGGTAGTAAACGAAGTAAAACATGAGCATATGGTACTTCTTGAATTATCTGTAGCGCATGTGGATATGGGAAAAGTCATAGGAAAGCAAGGAAAAATAGCTAAAGCTATTCGAACTGTTGTAAAGGCGGCTGCTGTTAAAGAAAATAAAAAAGTAGTTGTTGAAATAAAGTAAGAGTTAGGTTTACCTAACTCTTATTTTAATTAAATTTTGATATTTATATATAATATAAGTAAGTTGGAAGGAGGAATTTAGATGAAGGACTTTATGAGTGTAGGTCAGATCGGTAAAACACATGGATTAAAGGGTGAAGTTAAAGTTTTTTCATTAACTGATAGTCTTGAAAGATTTAAAAAACTAAAAAATGTGTATATTGATGGCGAAATTAGAAAAGTTGAAGGCTGTAAACTTCAAGCAGATAAAGCAATTCTGAAAATTGAAGGCATAGACAGCATAGAGCAAGCAGAAACATATAGAAACAAGTACTTGATGGTTAAAAGAGAAGATGCAGTTAAATTGTCAGAGGGTAGCTATTATGTGGCTGATATATTAGAGTGTAGTGTTTTTGAAGAAGGCGGAGAAGAACTTGGAAAAGTATTTGATGTACTTAATACACCAGGTAATGATGTATATTGGGTTAAGGGAAAAAAAGAAGTGCTTATTCCAGTGCTTAAGGATATTATAGTTAGTATAGATATTAGTAAGCACATAATAATAATTAAGCCGATAAAAGAATGGCAAGAATGAAAATAGATATATTAACCCTATTTCCTGAGATGTTTGAAGTTTTTAATTACAGTATGATTGGTAAAGCATTAGAAAAAAATATACTGGATATTTCACCACATAATATTCGCGATTATTCTTTAAATAAACATAAAAAAGTAGACGATTATCCTTATGGCGGTGGAGCGGGTATGATTATGCTAACTCAACCATTAGTTGACAGTATTAAGGATATTAAATTGCATAATGGTGGAAAGGTAATATTTTTGGGACCGAGGGGTATTACTTTTACTCAAGATATTGCAAAACAGTTGTGCAAAGAAAAAGAATTGATATTTGTATGTGGTCATTATGAAGGCATTGATGAGAGAAACTATGATTATATAGATATGGAAATTTCCTTAGGGGATTATGTCTTAACAGGTGGAGAAATGGCATGTATACCTATAGTTGATAGTATATGTAGGTTGATTCCAGGGGTATTATCCTGCACTGAGAGCTTCACAGAAGAATCTTTTTATGATGGAGTATTAGAGTATCCTCATTATACAAGACCAGAGTGTTTTGAGGGCAAAAAGGTCCCAGAGGTTTTAATTTCGGGACATCATGAGAAGATAAGAAAATGGAGAAGATTGCAATCACTATTAATAACTAAAGAAAAAAGACCAGATTTATTTAAAAAACTTGAGCTTTCAAAGGAAGATAAAAAACTATTAAGTAATGCAGACGCATTGTAGGATATTCCAAAAGATTATTTGGATTTAAGAATATCTTATAATTAGGTATAAATTAGGTATAAAATATATTTTTATGTTGATATATATTTTTTTTTATGATAAAATGTAGTTTGTGCTAGTACGGGCGGTCCTCTGTCATATCATAATGATCAAGAACGTCACAATAAAATTTTAGGAGGGAATGCACATGTTAGATATTATAAGAGCAATTGAATTAGAACAAATTAGAACTGATTTACCAGATTTTAATGTAGGTGATACTGTTAAGGTTCACATTAAAGTCAGTGAAGGTAACAAGGAGAGAATCCAAGTGTTTGAGGGAACCGTTCTTAAAAGGCAGAATGGCGGTTTAAGAGAATCTTTCACAGTAAGAAGAGTAGCATCTGGTGTTGGTGTTGAAAAAACATTCCCAGTAAATGCTCCAGTAATAGAGAAAATTGAAATTGTAAGATTAGGTAAAGTTAGAAGAGCTAAACTATTTTACTTAAGAAATAGAGTTGGTAAGTCTGCAAAGGTTAAAGAAAGAATGAGATAAAATTGGGGCTGAAAAGTCCCTTTTTTACATTTAATAATAATTTAATTTAGGTATACATATTAGTCCGAAGTTCTAAGTTATACAATTTAAGTAGATTAATCTACTATAGTAGATTAATAAGTAGGTGCATGTATTGATAAGAAAAATGATATTCTAGTAATAAAGTACCTTGCTGATATAAGCCAGAATATAGTAAAAAGGGTTAGCGCAGTTGCTGGAGATAAAGTTAAAATTAATAATAATATACAGTACATAAATGGTGATATTATCCACGAATATTATAAGAATGAAAGTTTTATGAAAGACTATGATGAAGCTCTGGTACCACAAGCTCAATTTTTGTTTTTGGTGATAATAGAAATTATAGCAAAGAGAGTTACAATAGCGATATCGGGTTTGTAAAACTCAATCTTTTGGAGGAGAAAGTACTTATTAGGCTTTATCCATTCAATAAAATGGGGAGGATTAGATAAAATGAGCATGAAAATAAATTGGTTTCCAGGTCATATGGCGAAAACTAGAAGACAAATTCAAGAGAGTTTAAAACTTGTTGACGCTGTAATAGAAATTAGAGATGCAAGGATAGTTAAGTCAAGTGCAAATCCACAAATCGATGAAATATGCAAAGATAAACCTAGAGTTATTTTGTTAAATAAGAGTGATTTAGCCGAAGATAAAGTGACTAAACAATGGATAGAAAAACTTACAACTGATACTGTAAGGCCATTAGCTGTAAATTGTATAACAGGTCAAGGGTTAAAAAATATAAAAATCACCCTCGATGAGTTATTGAAACAAAAGCATGATAGACAAAGAAAAAAAGGGTTAGTTAATATAGTTACGAGAGTCATGGTGGTTGGTATACCTAATGTTGGTAAATCTTCTTTTATAAACAAATTAGGAAAAAATAACATTACTAAAACTGGAGATAGACCAGGGGTTACCAAAACTAAGCAATGGGTGAAAACTAGCTTAGGAATAGAATTAATGGATACTCCAGGAGTATTATGGCCTAGATTTGAAGATGAGACAGTTGGACTTAATTTGGCATTTACAGGTGCAGTAAAAGATGAGGTTATAGATATAGAAGAATTAGCACTTAGATTAGTAGAAAGACTTCAAACTAATAATGCACAACGGTTAATGGAAAGATATAAACTTACAGAAATTATGGAAAATCCTTTAGATAATTTAGATAATATAGGTAAAAAAAGGGGAGCTGTAATTTCTGGAGGTAATATTGACTATAATAGAGTAGCCGTTATGCTTCTAGATGAATTTAGAGGTGGAAAATTGGGGCCGATATCGTTAGAACGAGTAGAGGTAGAGTAGGTTTTATTTATAATATTAATAGATTGTTCATATTTAGATTTAGGTGGCATCTAGAAAAATAAATAGTCAGTTTTATATTTATTTTTTAAGATGTCTTATTAAGATAATTTTAAATTATTAAGGAGAAAATACCATGACGTTTAATATTGATTTTTCTAAAATGACTTACAAAGAAATATGTGCATATATGTTAGGCATAGAAAATATTGAAAACGATTTCACTAATAATTATAATGAAGGTATATTAAATATGCTTTCACAAGATAATAGGAAAACCGTTCAAAAGTTAGGTAGTAAAATGTCCAAAAGGTTAGAGCTAAAAGAAAAGGAAATTCAGAGAGTACGAAAAATGTATGAGTTCGATAGAAGCTTTGGAAACTACAAATATATAGCTGGAGTAGATGAGGTTGGGAGGGGGCCTTTAGCTGGACCAATAGTTGCTGCAGCAGTAGTATTAGATCTAGAATCAGATAAGGATAAAGATCTAATTTTAAGAGCTAATGATTCTAAAAAGTTATCAATATCTTGCAGAAAAGAATTATCTTATATTATTAAAGAGAAAGCTTTAGCCTATAAAATTAGTGCTATTGATAATAAACAGATTGATGAAAAAGGCATTGGTTGGTGCAATAATCAAGTATTTATTGAATCATGTAATGGGCTCAGTATTAAACCTGATTTAGTTTTAAGTGATGGATATAAAATAAAAAACTTTTCGAATTTAAATGAGTTCGTGATAAAGGGAGATACATTAAGTATAAGTATAGCTTGTGCTTCTATAATTGCAAAAGTATATAGAGATGAACTGATGTTACAATATCACAATGGATATCCAAATTATGGATTTGATAAAAATGTTGGGTACGGTACAAAGGAACATGTGATTGCAATAAAAATGCACGGGATTATCCCATTACATAGAAAAAGTTTTTTGAAAAACATATTGGATGAAAATAATAATTAATATAAAATTTACAAATTCACTTTAAAGTTTAACGGGTGTATTTGTAAATTTTATTTTATATTTTTAAATTAAGCTTGAAAAGCGTCCTCAATATGGTTAATTGAGAAATCATTATTATCCTTATTAAGGATGACTTCAATAACATCAAATCTAAAGTTGCGGTCATTAATGTTTTTATTTAAAATATAAATCTGAGCTGTTTTATAAATTTTATGTTGCTTAGAAGAAGTAACTGATTCTGCTGGTGTACCAAAATTTATTCCATATCTAGTTTTAACTTCTATAAAGCAAATATAATCTTTATGTATTGCTATTAAGTCTATTTCACCACATTTGCATCTGAAATTTTTGTCTAGAATTCTATAACCTGCACTTTTTAAATAGTTTTCGGATATATCCTCACCCATTGTACCAATATCTTTATTGAAAACCTTCATTCAAAACATCCTTTCTTAAATTTATATACATACTAATATTAAGTTAAAAAAAGCTAGAAATCAATATAATATTTGTAATTGATTCAAATATAAGTTATTTGGTTTGCATATTAATAAAAGTAACCATAATTAAATCTAATAATAAACTTTAATGAAAATTATTTTATTCATAATTATGGCGGTTGCATTTACAGGGATTAATGGTGTTATAGTTATTGTCGAAATTGATGCATCCGTTAAATACTCCCAAGCCTTAACAATGTTAAAATAGGGGTAATTAGCCAACTTCAATGCTTAACGTTATAAATTCGCATAATATTGGATATACCCCTATATAACAATTAATTAGTTACTTTTAAATAATATAATATTACATGTAGAAAATCATTTTATTAATTATGTTACATTAGGTATTTAATAGCTTGATTCTCATAAACAGTCACAAATCTAATAGAGCATAAATTACACATTACTATTTTATAAAAAATCATATTAAATTATCATCTAGTTTTATAATAGAGTGCTGTGGGATTATAAAAGCAATGATTAACTACACTAGATTGAAAGGTACCACTACCATTAAACGGAAATTCATATGGACAACCTGGTAAAAAAGGATTAAAATACCATAGAGATTCACCTGTTGTATATAATCTNNAGGTTGTGTTATAAACATAAAATATCCTCCTTAAATTTATAATGAAACCATCATATAAAGGTGTCGGTAGTAATTATTCACTTAGTTTTAGCATAGAGTGCTGTGGGATCGTAAAAGCAATGATCGCCAACGCTAACTTGAAATGAACCACTACCATTAAAAGGAAAAAGATATGGACAGCCTGGGTTAAAAGGATTAAAGTACCACAATGCTTCACCTGTTGTATTTAATCTATTGCCAGCTATAGCCCAATCAGCAATATCATAATGTATCTGATCTGGTGGACTTGCCCAAATAGTTTGTGGATTAGCCACGCCCGCAAGTACAGAAGTTGCACAATCAAATTGTCCTGGTTGAGATATGATTTTTCTTATATCACCTTGACCTGTCCTAAGATACTCACCAGAGGCTACGTTTACTCTGTTCATAATTACAGAAGCAACACCTTTCATTCCGTTTTCTCCTTCTCCACCAGCTTCACACTTTATTAGTCTAGCCAATAACTCTCTAACGCTGTAAGCCATTAATTTTCATCTCCCTAAATTACTTTACAGTATTATTATATTCAAGACGCCAAGAATTGCACCATAAATAGATAAACACTAGGAATCGGTTTTACAAAATAATGATTATTTTTTAATGAAGATTATATACAATCAGCCCCTGTAGCGGTCTTTAAGAATGGTAATGATAAAATAGTAGCGTTTGCTACTATAATGCCCGCATATGACGAAATATCCTTATCCGTCGATTTAATGCGTTTTGACCATGATACTTGTCCTAATGGTACCATGGATGCTCTTTTTGTAAACCTACTTCTATGGTCGAAAGAACAAAATTACAAATACTTTAATCTTGGCATGGCTCCTCTTTCTAATGTTGGATTAGCACCTTTTGCTCATGAGCAAGAAAAATTTGCAAAGTTTGTTTATAAGTTCGGTAATTATTGGTATAAATTTTCAGGGCTACGTAATTATAAAGAAAAATTTCATCCTGATTGGGAACCTAGATATCTTGCTTATCCAAAATTTATTTCTTTACCTATGCTATTAATAGAACTTACAATTCTTATTTCCAAAAGTGCTGACAAAGATTAGCCTTTATATAGAGAGTTGTATTAAAGCCAGCTCTTTATTTCTATACCTTATAAGTTTAGGAATGCATATGCATTCCTAATTAGCGTGTTTAAAATGACTATAAATAGACTTGTATCCATGGTGCACTGGTAGGAAGTATCAGGTAAGCAAGTTGAGGTGTGCAGGCATGTGAGTGAATATTTAGTATTAGATTCAAATATTACTTAATAGAAATTTCTGGCTCTAGATGAATCATTACATAGGATTCCCCAGGGAAAATATTTTTTATTTCATCTTCAATTTTATCGGAGAGGATATGGGCATCAACTAGTGAGGCGTTTGCGAAAATATGGACGTTCACATTAATTTCTCGTGTGGGACCACTTTTTCTAGTCTTTAAGCTATGATATCTAGTGATCTCTAAATGTGAGTCAAGTATAGTTAATATCTTTGAAATATCATCATCCGGAAGCTTGGAATCTACTAAATCATTTAAAGATTTTTTGATTAAGTTTATAGAAGTCTTAACTATTAGTACTGCAACAAATATAGCAGTAATTGGATCAATAATCGGTATTTTTGTTATTTTCAATAATACAAGTCCAATAACTACTCCTATGGAGGTATATACATCTGTTAGCAGATGCATAGCATCAGCCTCTAGGGCAATGGAATCTGTCTTTTTAGCTGTTTTTAATAGTATTATTGAGATGAAAAAGTTAACTGTAGCTGCTAAAAGCATTACAAATATACCTGCACCTACATTCTCCACAGTTCCACCTTCAAATATTCTTTTTATGGCTTGATAGACTATGAGAGTTGCAGCAAGTAAAATTAATAAAGCCTCAACGAAGCCTGACACATTTTCAAATTTACCATGTCCAAAGGGGTGATCAGTATCCTCAGCTTTGGAGGCAATCTTAATGGAGAAAAAAGCAATAATGCT
>DHIM01000086.1:4223-4670 GCA_002403785.1 Clostridium sp. UBA4746 | reverse complement strand
AATATATTGTGGATTTATATAAGTAAGGTGGTAATGATCTATTGATTGCTGAAGATGTCATCCGGAAAATAAAGGAACAAAATGATATTGTGGATGTAATATCTGAAAGAGTAAAACTTAAAAGAATAGGGAAAAATTATACTGGCCTTTGTCCTTTCCATAATGAGAAGAGTCCGTCGTTTACTGTGTCTCAAGAAAAACAAATTTATAAATGTTTTGGATGTGGGGAAGCTGGAAATGTAATTAGTTATATTATGAAGGATAGAAATGTAACTTTTCCTGAAGCAGCAAGGGCATTAGCTGAAAGAGCTAACATTAGTATAGATTTACACAATGATGAAAATAATGCACAACAAGACATGTACAAGAAGATGTACAAAATTAATGTAGAGGCGGCTAGGTATTTTTATAATAACTTAAGAAAGGATAAGAAGGCTGAAATATATT
>DHIM01000086.1:0-4084 GCA_002403785.1 Clostridium sp. UBA4746 | reverse complement strand
AAATTTGGTTTAGGGTTCTCCTTTGATAAATGGGATGGCTTGTTATTATATCTAAAAAAGAAGGGGTACTCCGAATTAGATTTATTTAATATAGGGTTAATTATTAAAAGTCCTAAAGGGTCCTATTATGATAGATTCAGAAATAGAATAATGTTCCCTGTGTTTGATTATAAAGGCAGCGTCATCGGATTTGGAGGAAGAGTTTTAGATGATTCAAAACCTAAATATTTAAATTCACCTGAGACCCCATTATTTCATAAAGGATTAAATCTTTATGGACTAAATTTCGTAATCAAAAATAATAAATCTCGAACAATAATAATTGTAGAGGGATATATGGATTGTATTTCACTTCATCAATATGGATTTTCAAACGTTGTTGCGTCTCTTGGCACGGCACTCACTATTAACCAATCAAAATTGTTAAAAAAACATGTGGATAAAGTTATAATTGCTTTTGATGCTGATTTTGCAGGTCAAGCCGCAACTATAAGAGGACTTGAGATATTAAGAAATGAAGGTTTTGATTTAAGAGTGTTAATAGTGCCAAAGGGTAAGGATCCTGATGAATATATAAAGAACAATGGAAAAGAGGCTTTTCAAAAATTAGTGGATGATGCTCTTCCCTTAATTGATTATAGGCTGAAAAGAGCAGGTGACGGAATAAATTTCGCAAATAGTGAAATGATAATACAGTATGTGAAAAAAGTTACTGAAATTATTGTAGACTTAGATCCTGTTGAAAAGGATGTCTATATAAAAAAGGCTTCTGAAGATACAGGCATTAAAGAACAAGCAATATATGACTTATTAAGTGAAGAAATCAACAAAAATGCAAAAAAAATAAAAAAAATGAATATACAACAAGATTTTGGACAAAAATTATATTTAGAGCCAGCTTATATTAAGGCTGAAAGAAATTTATTGAAATTTATGTTTATAAATGAAGAAAATTGTGATTATATTACAGAAAATATGTCGATTGAACAATTGGTGATTGAAAGTCATAAAAGTATATATTCCTTGATTGTGAAATATAAAAATTTACCAAAAGATGAGAAAATCAAGAATATTGAATTTATGTGTAAGGATATAGAATGCACAAAAGAATGGATAAACACTATGGAAATTGAATTCTCTTTTGATGAAGAGGATGATAAAAAACTTATAAATGACTGCATTAAACAACTGAAAAAATTCAAGTTAGAGGAGTCGAAAAAAGAAATTATGAATAATATCAAACAATTTGAATCAAAAGGTTTGCTAGAAGAATCTATAAAATTAGCTCAAAAACTTATAGAATTACAAAAAGATCTTAAACAGTTATAGTATTTAGGAAGGAGGTAATATGATGAAGGATAAAAGTTCAAAAATGACTATGGTCAAAAAGCTTATTGATAAAGGCAAGAAAAAAGGATCCTTAACTTATAAAGAAGTAATGGATGAACTTTATGAAATAGATTTAAGTCCAGAACAAATAGAAAAAGTTTATGAAGTTTTAGAATCAATGGAGATTGAAATTGTTGGGGATATGCATGCAAAAGCTGCACCTGCTACAGGAGCTCAAGCAGAGACGGAACCAGAAACAGAAGAACTTGATGTTAGTATACCAGAAGGTATATCTATAGATGACCCAGTTCGGATGTACTTAAAAGAAATCGGAAAGGTTTCACTATTATCATCAAGTGAGGAAATTGATCTTGCTAAAAGGAATGAAGAAGGAGATCTTGCCGCTAAGAAAAAATTAGCAGAGGCTAATTTAAGATTGGTAGTAAGTATAGCTAAGAGATATGTCGGGAGAGGGATGTTATTCCTAGATCTTATTCAAGAAGGTAATTTAGGGCTAATAAAAGCCGTAGAAAAATATGATTATAGAAAAGGCTTTAAATTTAGTACTTATGCTACCTGGTGGATTAGGCAGGCAATAACTAGAGCAATAGCCGATCAAGCAAGAACTATTAGAATACCTGTACATATGGTTGAAACTATAAATAAGCTTATTAGAGTTTCGAGGCAATTACTACAAGAACTTGGACGTGAACCTCAACCAGATGAAGTTGCTGAAAAAATGGAAATGCCAGTAGGAAAAGTTAGAGAAATTATGAAAATTGCACAAGAACCAGTATCTCTTGAGACCCCTATAGGTGAAGAAGAAGATAGCCATTTAGGTGATTTTATTCCTGATGATGATGCCTTAGCACCAGCAGAAGCTGCCGCGTTTACAATGCTAAAAGAGCAATTAATCAATGTTTTAGATACTTTGACTCCTAGAGAAGAGAAAGTTTTAAGATTAAGATTTGGATTAGATGATGGACGTGCAAGGACCCTTGAGGAAGTTGGAAAAGAGTTTAATGTAACAAGAGAGAGAATTAGACAAATTGAGGCTAAAGCCTTACGTAAATTAAGACACCCAAGTAGAAGCAAAAAACTAAAAGATTATTTAGATTAGTACTGATTTTTCTAAAGATGAGTACAGCTTTTTTAAAAGATGAGTACAGCTTTTCTAAAAGATGAGAGCACCTAAATTAAGGTGTTCTTTTTTCTTCATGTAAAATTATGGATATATATTTACAAGCTCGATTTAAATATGCTATAATATGCTTTAGAAGGTGATTAAATGGAAGATTATACATCAAAGCGAGGTCACGGGTTAGGGTTTATGTTACTGAAGACTGCATTATATAATATATTAATTTTAATACTACTAAAATTTACCAACTCGTACATCATAGATAATCTATTAAAGCTTTTATTAGTTTTTTGTAATATGTATCAAATATATTACATGCTTTTGTTCGAATCACTTAAATGCACTTTTAACAGTGGAAATCTTAAAATTTACGCTATTGGGTCATTAAAGAAAGTAATTGTACCATTAAATGAAATTGAAGGATATAATATGTCAACTGGTACAATTAAAGGTGTTAGAATTTATGGAGTAGCTACGAGTAATTTTGCGTTGGGAAAATTTGTGATTGATAAAATTGGAATATCTAGAATGCTTGTTACAGATAATAAAAATATTTTTTACATAAAAACTAATAATATGAATTACGCTATCTCACCTTTAGAACATGAAAAATTTGAGGAAGCATTAATATCTCATGATTTACATAAAATAGAGTGGAAATATAAAGTGAATAATAGCTATAATTTTCATAAGGACAAGCATTTCATTATACCTTTTATGGTGGTTAGTATAATAATACTAATTTTAACCCTAAATCCACTTATATTGTATTTAAAAGATGCAATACCTAATATTATGCCATTAAGCTTTGATGCAAAATTTAAACCAATAAAAATGGGATCAGGCCAACAATTTGCGTTTATTCAGATGGTATATGGAGTGTTAAATATGGCTTTACTATTTTGTATGTATTATGCTAGCTATTTTTGTGCAAAATATGATAGAAAATCAGCATATAAATATATTTATTTATCACTAATTGTGGCAATAATATTTTTAATTATGCAGTTTAAAATATTAATTAACTTTAGATAAGGGTGAAAATTATGGAACTTAGTATAAGATTAAAATGTATTTCAAATATGATAGAACCTTGTGATAGTGTTATAGATGTAGGTACTGATCATGGGTATGTCCCTATATATTTAGTTAAAAATTGCATAATTAAAAAAGCTATTGCATCAGATATAAATAGAGGACCTGTTGAGAAGGCTAAAAACAATATTGCTATTAATAACACAAGGCAGCAAATTACTTGTAGACTCGGTAGTGGATTATCTACAGTTAAAAAAGGAGAAGTACAGATAGCTATTATTGCAGGAATGGGTGGTAACCTAATAAGGGATATATTAGAGGATGACTTAGAGGTTGTTAAAGAACTAAAATATATGATACTTCAACCTGTTCAAAATGCTGAGGTTTTGAGAGAATATTTATATAACACTGGATATGATATCCTTGATGAAGAAATTTGCTATGATGATGGTAAATTCTATGAAATACTTAAAGTAAGATATAACACTAACACATTAGCACAAGAGAGTATATATTATGAAATAAGTAAAATATTATTAGACAAAAAACAAAAAGTAATGCAAAAATTTATAGAATACA
>DHIM01000373.1 GCA_002403785.1 Clostridium sp. UBA4746 | reverse complement strand
GCAGTATTTTTTGTTATCTAATAATGTTCTTGAAAGTATATATTTAGTAAAATACTGTTACATTAATATTTGCTTTTAGTTTATATAACTTTTGAAAGTGCTATTAGTATTCCAATTTTAGCATGATCAAATGTTAATCCGCCCTGTAAATATGCTATATAAGGATCTCTTATTGGAGCATCTGCAGATAATTCTATAGAAGACCCTTGAATAAAGGCCCCTGCTGCCATTATAACTTTATCTTCATATCCTGGCATATCCCACGGTTCACACTGGGCAAATGAATCAATTGGAGATCCTGCTTGTATTCCCTTAATGAAATTAATTAGCATTTCCTTATTATTAAATTTAATAGCCTGAATTATATCACTTCTTTTATCAGTGTATTTAGGAAGAACTTCAAATCCTGCGAGCTCCATAATCCTTGAACAGAAAATAGCGCCCTTCAATGCTTCCATAGTTACATGTGGAGCTAAGAATAGTCCTTGATATAAAGACCGCATTACTCCAAATGTAGAACCACATTCTCCCCCTATGCCTGGAATTGTTAGTCTATATGACGCTTGCAGTACATATTCTTCTTTACCTGCAATATATCCACCAGTAGGTGCAATTCCACCACCAATATTTTTTATTAGTGAACCGGCAACTAAGTCTGCTCCAACATCTGTAGGCTCCGTAACTTCAATAAATTCGCCATAACAATTATCTACAAAACAAATCACATTAGGATTTATAGCTTTTGCAGCTTTTATAATCTCTTCTATCTCACAAATTAATAAAGCCTTTCTCCACCCATACCCAGTAGATCTTTGAATATGAAGTAGCTTAATTGATTTATTGCTTAGCAAAGTCTTCTTCATTAGGTTAATATCAACTTTAGATTTATTATTTAATTCTAATTGTATATATTTTACACCATAATTTTTTAATGAACCTATATCTTTTGCATTATTTATACCTATTATGTTATGAAGTGTATCATATGGTGTTCCACATACAGAAAGCATAGTATCATTAGGTCTTAAATTACCAAATAATGCTGCCCCAATTGCATGCGTTCCATTTACGAAATGTGGCCTAACCAGAGCACTCTCACAATTAAAAATTCTTGCATATACTTTATCTAATGAATCTCGTCCTATATCTCCATACCCGTATCCAGAAGAGTTTGTAAAATGAGATTCGCTAATTCGCTCATCTTGTAGCGCGGTCAAAACTTTGAGTTGATTAAACTCCCTTATTTCATCGAGATTTTCAAACTCCCCTTGCACATCTTGTATTGCTTTATCATAAAGTCCTAGCGTTTTGGGACTTATTTTATACTTCTTTTGAAGGTATCCTTTTGTTATATCTAGCATGATTCCAGTTCTCCTTTGTATTATGTATTTTAAATTACGTCTAAGTAGCTGAGATAAAATGGAATATTATATACTATCTAGTTATTCTATTTTAACTACCTTAGTAATAGTAACATAAATAATAGTGATGTAGAATAGTTTTATATAGCAATTATATTAATGAGTCTTTAATTATCTTTTTCTTTACTATTCTTCATAACTTCTTCAATAATCTCTTCAACAGTTTCTGCTAATTCTTCACCAACCTTTTTATACTCAATTTCAAATTTTTCATTTTGATTTTTCATAAAGTACATTAACGCATAATAAGTAGGCCTAAATTTATCCTTTAGATTAAATCCTTTTTCATTAAACAGTTTAAATAAAGAGTTATATTGTTTTTTAGCCATTAGAAATATTAGATATTCATTAATGGATTTATTATATTTATCTGTATTAATAGCTGCTTTTAAAAATAAATGAGCTTTTTGCAAGGATTCTTCTATTAAATCATTGCAAAGTAATGTTTCTGATAAGACATAGATAGTATTAAAATCATTACAATGTTTATTAAAGCATTTTTTAACATAATTTAAATCTTGTTCTTTTATTTCACTTTTAATAATTAGTTCCTCTTTACTACACCAAGATTCAAAAAAATCTACAAGCCATTTCACCTGTTGTTTTTCTTTTTCTTCTCCAAACCGCATTAGATACCATATGTTAAAAAATCGTTCTTTAATTTGGTACATATAATTTTTCTTATTTACAGGTATTTTATTTATTACTCCGTTTTTTTCTAATTGATTTAGCTGAGCAGATACTTCTTTGCTTTGCATTCTTATTTTATCCGCTATTTCTTTTGTGGTTATGGCTTCCCAACTTAACGCTATAACATCAACAATTTCTTGTTGCACTGGAGATAACCAATCCATAGTGTGTTTATAAAGAGGTGTTACCCTATCTAATACTGTATTTAGTTCCTTGAAGGCGGTCACGTTGTCACCATGGAAAATCTCGAAAAGTAATGCCATGATTCTTGGCACACCACCGGTTAAACGCCTTAAGGCTTCTACTTTCCCTCTATTACTTTTAATTATCTCAGTTATATCTTTAATATTAAAGCTTTCACCTAACTTTGCAAGAAATTCGTTAGTTTCTTCCGAGTTTAAGCATTTTAATTTTATTAGCTTAAAAAAGTCAAAGAAGGGCTTATTATAATCAAAAGTAAATTCTAAGACCTCTGAAGATGCTCCTATAACTCGAATTTCAGCAGAAGTTAAGAGAATTTCTCTAAGTTTTTGCTGCTCATAGATCTTGAACTTCTTTAGAATACCTTCTATATTGTCTATTAAAAGAATTAGCTTTTTATTTTTTTCTTTAAGCTTTCGCTCAAGGATCCTAAAACATATATCTTCGTAGTCCTCTTCCTCTGAATATTTATCCATCTCATCATAAAGCCCTATAAATTCATCGTTTTCCAGTTCAAGATGCTCTGACGTTACCTCCCAAAGTTTGAATAGTCTACGTATATTGTACTGCTCCTCCGGGAATATAACAGGAATAACCCTTGCGCTTAATTCCTTATCTCCTTTTATTTCAAAGTACAATCTTTTTAACAAAGTTGTTTTACCATAACCGCTTTGAGCTTCTATAATATAATTCTGCTCTGGATATTTCATGTCAGAATTTTTTATATCTTTAAAAATTTTTTCGAATTCTTTTTTTCTTATTACAAATCTAGCAACTAATTCTTGCTGCGATAAATTATTTGGATTATAAAGACTTAAACTACTATTATGCATTTTTTTTACACCACCACATTCTTAATATAGGAGAAGTAAATGTATATATTTTTTCCTCATCATCATTATTTATATATCCATCATCTATAAGAGTATTTAAGAGATTTTTATATGTTTCTTTAATATTATATTTCACAGCTAGATCATGTATTTCATTGTAGGTTATCATCTTTGCTCTAGTTATAGATATTATGTTTAATACTTCTAAAATGAACTTATAGTCATTATTTTTGTACACCTTAAGCCTCTCATACCAACTGCTAAATTTATTGTTTTCTTCGATCATACGTTTAATTGCTATATCAACTGATTTATTATATATAGCGCGTAGTTGCTCTTCATCATAAATGTCCTGAATTTTATCCATAGCAAGTTGAATATAAAATGGAATTAACCACTTAATTTCATTAAGCATATGATTTATAGTATCATCATCCATAGTAAAATCAAGCCCTTTAAGTAGTTCATTTATAAGAGCCTTCCCCTCTTCCTCGCTTAGAGGAGTGACTTTTAATATATCCAGATCATTTATAAACTTTGAAGAATCCATTCGTCTTGCAATACCTTCTAAGCTTATGGAACCGGTATATATGAATTGAAATTTATTATTTATATCACTATTTTGTCTTAATGCTCTATTACTTTGAAGAATATGTACTGCATATGTAGTGCCTTCCTTTTGTTTAATGTTTTCTATTGTTTGAGCAAATTCATCTATCATTATAATTAATTTGTGCCCTTCTAAATCAATAGATCTCATAATTTCTATAAACTTTTCATAATAATTCAATTCAAAATTTTTAGTAAACTTAACGGAGTCTAGCCCTACTTCATCTATGCTTTTGAAAATGTTTTTAGCTAAATCTTTAATTGAATTTATTACTTTGTCTCTTTTCTTTATTGAATCACAATTTAAAATAGCCTTTACAATCTCCTTGTAATACTTATTTTCATTATATACAGACTCCGTAATTACATAGATTATATAGTATTTATCCTTTGGATTATCTTCTACATACCTCATTAAAGATGTTTTTCCAACTCTTCTTGGAGCTGAAATTATAATGCTACTTTCTGAATCAATTTTTCTCCATAATTTATTTATTAAAATAGGCCTTTTAAAAAAGTTTTCTCCTCGTGCAGCTTGGCCCGTTGTAATTTTCATAATTAGCCCTCCTATATTCCTTAGATAGTGTAAACACTATCTTT
>DHIM01000028.1 GCA_002403785.1 Clostridium sp. UBA4746 | reverse complement strand
ATTTTAATTTATATGTGATATTTTTAAAATAAGAACTATTATAAATATATATATTTATTGACAATATAAAAAAAATACACTAGGATATAAGCATACAATAAATGTAAAAATATAGAAGCGATTTTTTTAATAGCTCTTACATGCAACATAAATTTATGATTAATACAGATAAAGATAGGGGGAAATAATAATGGACGAAGTGAGTAAATGCGGCGAAGCAGTAAAGGTTCTTTTAACTACTTGTTCAGATTGCAAAAAAGATGAAAATATTTTAATTGTAACTGACCCCACAAGCTTTAAAATAGCAAAGATTATGTGGGATACAATGGAAACTTATACGAACAAGTCTATTGTGATGATGGATGAGAGGACAATGCACGGGCAGGAACCTAATAAAGTTATTGCTGTGGCAATGGCTAAATCGGATGTTATCTTTGGCTGTACTAAATTTTCATTATTTCATTCTCAGGCGAGACGCGATGCAAGTGCCCGAGGTGCAAGATTTGTTAACATGGTTGACTATAGTGTAGGAATGATGATGAAGGGTGGCCTTTACTGTGATTTTGAATTTATTGGTAAAATTTGTACAAAAATTGCAAAGAAGTTGGAAGGCGGAAAGCTTTGTCATATTACTACAGCAAGAGGCAGTGATTTCACATGTTCCATTGCTGACAGAGCACCAAATCCTCAGTATGCAAGAAGTCTGGTAGCAGGTGCTTCTTCCTCACCTCCTGATGTTGAATGTGCTACCTGTGCGGTGGAGGGTACCGGCGAGGGTGTTGTTTACATTGACGGAAGTATTCCTCATCCGGAGCTTGGACTTATTACAGATGAAATTAAGCTTACTATTAAAAAAGGCTTGATTGTTGACATAAGCGGGGGGGATCAGGCACAAAAACTTAAGAGTATTATGAAAGAATTTAATGATCCTAATGTATACAGTATAGGAGAAATTGGTCTTGGATTAAACAGCATGTGTGAATTAAACGGAAGAATGTTGGAAGACGAGGGGTGTGGCGGAACCGTTCACTTTGGATGCGGTGACAACAGAGGTTTCGGTGGTATTGTTGCAAGTGCATATCATTTGGATATGGTATTTAGAAACTCAACGCTGACAGTGGATGGAAACGTTATAATAGATGACGGAAAAATAGCTTAAGTTATTTATTAACTTACAAGTATATATATATCTTATCTTTTGTATCACTTTACCATTAAGCATCACTACATTCTTATAAATAGGTACTTATAAATTAATTTCAAAAATAAAAAATAAAAAGGAGATTTTATCATGATTAACACAAGTCTACAAGAGGGCATACTCTTTAGTGATGAATTACAAAAGGAGATTAAGGAAAAATTTTGGCATGTAGATAGCGATCCGCTTAGAGAGGGAAGAAGGATATTCTTTGATAATGCAGGTGGCGCATTTAGACTAAAGAGTGTTTTGGAATCTTATGCAAGAATTGACTCGATTCCGGACTGCCCTGAAAGAGTGCACGCTACCGCTCTATATCTTCAAAAGGTACAAGAAGATAGTGAAAATGACATCAGAACTATTTTCAACGCAAAGAATGGTAGCTTGCATACAACACTGACTGCTTCTCAAGCTATGTTTGAAATGGTGGGAGCAGTTGCTGAAAATATACCGGGCACAAACATTGTTACAACTGTGCTGGAACACCCATCAGCCCATGATGCTGCCTTCTATTATGCTAAGAAAACTGGCAAAGAATTCAGACCTGTTAAGACAAATCCTGTGACAGGGAGCGTGGATGTTGAGGACATTGTAAACAAAATCGACTGTAACACTTGTCTTCTGAGCTTTATGTATGCATCAAACATCTCTGGTGCCATTTTAGATGCGGAAGCTATTATCAAAGCTGCAAGAGAAAAGAAGCCTGACCTTTACATCATTATTGATGCAGTTCAGCACGCGCCTCACGGTGTTATTGATATTGACAAGCTAAATGTAGATGGTATGAACTTTGCACCTTACAAATTCTTTGGCAACAGAGGTTCTGGCATTGCCTATGTTTCAGATAGACTTTCCAAGCTCCGTCACCACACACTTCTTGCAAAACCTGAAGGAACTTGGGAACTTGGATCTCCTGCACCATCTCAATTTGTAGCTATCACTGAAATTGTAAACTATGTTTGCTGGTTAGGCGGTAAATTTATAGTTAGCGCCAACAGAAGAGAACAATTTGTTGAAGGTATGAACAGAATTAAGATGCACGAGAGAGCACTTATGAACAGAATGCTCAACGGTAGCGACAAGATTGAGGGACTTAGGAAAATGAAGGGCGTAAGTGTGTACCTTGACAACCCAGATATGACAAAAAGAGATTTCATTATCCCTATGGGAATTGATAAGCTGGGCTTTACACAAACAGTAAGAGAGTACGAAAAGAGAGGTATTATCGTATACGAAAGAATTAACACAAGCTTATACTCTAAGAGAATGCTTGATTCCTTCGGTATTGAAGGTTGCATCAGAGTATCGCCATTGCACTGTCATAGCGTAGCAGATATTGATGCATTTTTAGAAACTACAAAAGAGTTGGCGTAATATACTATTATATTATATATTTAACCTCCCTAATTAAAAAAAGAGCTTCAAACGGTCAGACTGATGATATTCATTAATGCCGGGAGTAGATGCGTTGATTCTGGGCGCAGAGTGAATTTGTAAATGCATTGTTCGGAACTAGAAGGGTTGAAAACATGAAGGAAAATGCAAAGGGATCGATGTTACATTTTCAAAAGAAGACATTGCATTAATGATGTAAATGTCAGAGAAATTGAACAAATAGGCAAAAAATTAAACCTAATATTATAAGGGGTAGTTTATCGATTAAAAACAACAACCTGATCCTTAAATTAAATATAATATCAACAAACTAATAGAAGTAGGAGGTAAATGTGATTATGAAAATTGTTGTATTAGACGGGTATACATTGAATCCGGGGGACATAACATGGAAAGAGCTTGAAAAACTTGGAGAATTAAAAGTTTACGACCGAAGTGAAGATGATCTAATAATAGAGAGAGTCGGGGATGCCGAAGTTATTTTCACAAATAAGACTCCATTGTCAAAGGATGCACTAAAAAAAATGATCAATTTAAAGTTTATAGGCGTATTGGCGACAGGATATAATATTATAGATGTTGATGCGGCAAAGGAATTAGGAATAGTTGTAACCAATATTCCTACCTATGGTACCGATGCTGTTTCTCAAATGGCTATAGCATTGCTTCTTGGTATATGCCATCATGTAGGGGAACACAGTGAATCAGTTAAGCGGGGAGAGTGGGCAAATAGCCTCGACTGGTGTTATTGGAATTACCCTTTAATCGAACTTGCAGGAAAGACAATGGGTATTATAGGATATGGAAGAATAGGACAAGGTACAGGAAGAATAGCGCAGGCACTAGGTATGAATGTGTTCGCCTACGATCAGTACAAAAACCAATCACTAGAAAGCAATACAATGAAATATGTTGAACTTGATGAATTGATGGCAAAATCAGATATAATCTGCTTACACTGCCCGCTGTTTGAAAGCACACGAGGTATAATAAATAAAAACACAATATCAAAGATGAAAGATGGCGTAAAGATAATAAATAATTCTAGAGGACCTCTAATAGTAGAGGAAGATCTTGCGGAAGCGCTTAACAGTGGAAAAGTTGGAGCAGCAGCTGTAGATGTCGTGTCTACAGAACCTATAGAGATGGATAATCCATTACTCAAAGCAAAAAATTGCATTATTACACCTCATATTTCTTGGGCTCCTAAAGAATCGAGAGAACGACTTATGAATATAGCAATTGAAAACTTGAAACAGTTCCTGGTAAAAAAGCCTGTTAATGTTGTAAATAAATAATGTAATCTAAAAAAATAGGCATCCATTTAAGTGAATTACTAGCCAAAGCCCCTTATCTATATGCTGGTTTTGTTATTTAATATTAAAAACGATTAAAATTTATAATTACCAGTAAGGCCAGCATAACCATTTAAAATATTTTTTTCAACTGCATCAACAAAACCATCTATATCATTGTTTATAAGGCAATCAATTATTTGTCTATGTTCATAAAGAGTTTCCTTAATTCTTAATGAATTTTTCAATGTTTCAATTCCTAGTAAAAATGCTCTGTCAAAAATGTTATCAATTATAGAAAAAAAATGTGAATTTTCATATTTTGATAATAAATATTTATGAAAATTAATGTCTTCTGACATAATGAGACTAATATCATTTTGTTCCCAGTTATATATTTGTTTTATATAGGAATCTTCTAAGTAATTTATGTCTTTTTCTGTGATATTAGGAAAAGCACGTTTTGCAGAATATGATTCAATTGCAGCTCTTAACTCATATATTTCTCTTGCGTCATTGATCGTTATTGAATTAATCATTACTCCTTGTTTAGGTATAATAGTGAGAAATTTGTCATTTTCAAGTTTTTGACACGCGTATGTTATAGGAGTCCTACTAATATTAAGTTTTTTTGCCATAGCAGATATACTAATAACTGCTCCCTGTTTAATTTCTCCAGTTACTATTTTATCTTTTATTATTTTATATGCTTTTTGAGTCAAACTACCTAAATTATTATTTTCTTTTTTATTATCTAAACTCATTTTGATTACCCCTTCTGTTGTGGTAAAATATTTTAATTCTGCACAGGTATAATAGTGCACAGTGTAACTTAATTTTTAGAGTATTTACTTCACTTTTATGCTTAATATATAATCTGTAATATATTACTAAATATGTAATAACTTTGGTGAATTCATATTTAATTAAACTTACATGTAAGTAAACGTTATAACACTTTAGAGTATTTGTCAATCACTCATTTAGGAATTTAGATTCTTAATCCCAATAAAAAATTCATTTTATTTTTGGAGGTAGACTCATGAAAATAATTATTGCGCCAGATTCATTTAAAGGCAGTCTTTCAGCTTTGGAAGTATGTGAAAATATTGAAAAAGGAATAAGAAAAGTGTTTGGCACTGCGGAAATAGTAAGAGTTCCAATGGCTGATGGCGGAGAGGGCACAGTTCAATCCCTTGTAGATGCTACAGGGGGAGAAATCATAAACTTAAAAGTCAAAGGACCGCTTCTTAAGGAAGTTGATGCCTTTTATGGCATACTTGGTGATGGCAACACTGCAGTAATTGAAATGGCCTCAGCTTCTGGGCTTACATTGCTTACACAAGAAGAAAGAAATCCAATGAAAACAACTACCTATGGCACGGGACAAATAATAAAGTATGCTTTGGACATGGGTTGTAGAAATATTATTATAGGTATAGGTGGTAGCGCGACTAACGACGGTGGTGCTGGAATGGTTAAAGCATTAGGGATAAAACTATTAGACGAAAAGAGTGAAGAAATTGACTTTGGTGGTGGAAACTTAAATAGACTTAAATCTATAGACTTATCAGAAATAGATAGTAGAATTAAGCAGTGTAATATAGTGGTTGCTTGTGATGTAAACAATCCACTATGTGGTGAGAAAGGCGCTTCATATATTTTTGGTCCTCAAAAGGGTGCAGATGAAAATATGATAATTACATTGGATAAAAATTTGTCACATTATTCTGAAATGATAAAGAAGTACTTAGGAGTTTCGATTAAGGACTATCCAGGAGCAGGGGCGGCCGGTGGACTTGGAGGAGGGCTTCTTGCATTTTTGAATGCTAAGCTACAACCAGGTATTAATATTGTTATAGAAACGACAGCTCTTGAAGAGAAGCTTAAGGATGCAGACTTAGTTATAACTGGTGAAGGAATGATAGACTATCAGACTCAATATGGTAAAACACCTTATGGAGTAGCCAAGCTTGCTAAAAAGTATAACATACCGGTGATAGCTATAGCGGGGGCGATAGGAAAGGGTGCTGAAGAATTATATTCAAAGGTCTTTGATAGCATTTTTTCAATAGTTGATAAGCCAATGCAGTTGGAGGAGTCAATAGAAAATAGTGAATTACTCTTACAAAAAACTGCTGAAAGAATTATGAGAATACTAAATATATACAGGTAGGAATAAATTATGCATATTCTAATAATTAATGAAAACCCTAGTATCAACTTAAAATACTAGGGTTAATCATCAGTCTGAGCGTTTACACTCTCTTTTTTTAAATTATGGAGGTTAAATATATAATATTATGCCAACTCTTTTTTAGTTTCCAAAAATGCATCAATATATCTTACACTATGACATTGCAGCGGCGATACTCTGATGCAACCTTTCAATACCGGAGGAATCAAGCGTTCTCTTAGAGTAAGCTTGTGCTAATTCCTCTTTTAATTTTAATTCTTCAATATATGTCATAGTCTCGCTTCCTCTCT
>DHIM01000069.1:340-2810 GCA_002403785.1 Clostridium sp. UBA4746 | reverse complement strand
TCCAAAAGTACTTGCCAATAACAATTAATAATGTATTAAATTAAGGCATTTATTATTTAATGCATTATGAGTACATACAACATAATTAAAATTATGTTGTATGATTTTTGATTTTAGAAAATAATAAAGGTTATATTTGATGGTTTTCTTAACCATTTGTCCGCTTAATGAACCACTCTCTCTTAAAGTTAAATTTCCATTACCTCTAACTAACAAAAGCTGTTAAATATTCATTAACTTGTTTAGAAATCTTTTTTCTTATCCAATCATTCGGGTGTAAAAATCCCGATTAATGTAAAAAATATTTATTGTAGATATTGTAATATATTTAAATCTGTAGTATATTTAAAAGGTAATAAAAGTAATAATTGTTATTACTTTACAAAAAATAAAGGTATTACTAAGTAATACTAAGTAATACTAAAATATATATCGAAATGAGGGAGGATATTATGATTAATCAAGTTCTTTTTTTAGGACAAGACCATGGATATTCAGCATTGAAGGATTCATCTAACCACTGCTTTATAAGTAGTGTACTAGAAGGTAAAAAGTTAGCGGTAGCTTCAGATGACACTGTTGAAGTGAAGATTGGAGATAAATACTATACTATAACGAACCAAGGTAAAAAGTTGTCGGGCATAAACAAGGTAAAGGGTCAAATTGATAGAGAGATAATCAAAGTATTAACATTAGCATCCATCTATCAATCGTCATTCGAACATGTAGACGATGTAGAATGTAATCTATGTGTAGGATTACCAATCCAATATTATAACCTGCAATGCGAGACTTTTGAGCAATATATAAAAACCGCTTGTGATAACCAAATAGTTAGTGTTAATGGAGGAAAAGAGAAGCTTATAAATATAAGCAATATAACAACTATTCCTCAAGCAGCAGGTATGCCTTTTTTGTATGAGGAAGAGTTTAAAGATATACCTAACAGCGTTGTGATAGATTTTGGTCATTACACCATAGACGTAAGTTTCTATAGTTTCATGGACCTTGAGGACGTCTATGCATCTCTGCCTGCAGGTACAAAAGACATTTTCGGAAAACTTTCTAGACGTTTGAATGAAGAATTTGATATAAATATAAATGAAAAAGATATGGAGAGAATACTCCAGAAGGGCTACATAAAAGATATGGATGGAGTAGTACATACCTTGTCTGTATTAGATTCATTAAAAGATAATTACATTTACGATATAATTACTAGCCTTAAAGCTGAATATAGACAAATTGGACAAGCTGATAAAATTTTTATAATTGGTGGAGGTGCCATCTCATTTAAGGAATATATTGAAAAATATATCAAAAATGATGTTGTATTCGTTGAAAATCCTCGCTTTGCAAATGCAAATTCATTCCACAAAGTAGCTCAATTATCATTCAATAATTAAAGTGAGGTGATAAAGAATGGATAATAACGTTACTTTTAAACGTGTAAAATCCATAGTTTTTGGAAAACAGGATGAGGACTTATTTAATTCATTGAATAAGTCCGGATATTTTGATAAAAACTGGAATAACAAAATAAAGGAACTAATAAAATCAGATTTATACGGTAGCAAAGAAAATCCGGTGACTTTTACTAAAGAGCAAGAGATTGGTATAATAGATATTATTAAAAAATATATAAAAAATATTAACTCATCACCTAATGACAAGTTTGTTAACGAAGTTGTTCCTGATAAAGAAAATATAGATAAAAGCAAAGAAGCCCTTCAAGCGTTAAGTAATCTTCAAAGATTTAGAAAAAAATAAAAAAGCCAATATTAATCTTTATCCTGCACCCACTGCTTTCATACCCTTTGTTCTTTTTAACATAACTTAATGTTATAGGGAAACAAAAATATACTAAAACGTGACATATTATGGTGATGTGTGTAGACAATTAAAATAGATAGTAATAATATGTAAAATTGCTGCAATTTTTTAGATAAGAGAAGATAATTATTATGGGTAAGAGCAAAAGTAGGAGTAGACAAGCTATGTTGTTGGGATGCTTTTCAAAAATAATATATGATAAATACAAATTAAAAATTAATAATCCATTGTTAACTATAAACATGTGCAGAAGTAAAGAGTAATAGGAGATATATCCCTACTACTCTTTTTATTCTCTTTATACTTATTTACATATTTTTAATATACTGGTAGTAAGGTAGTAAGTCTTTTGGTATACTAATATAATCAACAGTTTCAAATTGTAATTGTGTTATAAAGTTATTTTAATTTCTTATTTTCCCTGTACGGTGGAAAAATATTTAAAGGAAGGTGAAAAAAATGGATGAAATAAAATGTGGTTGTCATACATGTAATATTGAAGTTGATCCAATTGAACACTTTACCGCTAAAGATGGAAGAATGCTATGTGAAAAACACAGCAGGGGAGTAGAACCTTGTAGCAAAAGATTTAAAAATTATATAAAAACGAGTGAAAAAAAACGAAGTTCGTACAAAT
>DHIM01000069.1:0-148 GCA_002403785.1 Clostridium sp. UBA4746 | reverse complement strand
TCGTGTAAAATATAAATCAGAAAAAAAGGGCATATTATTATCAAAAAAGAAAGTATACCTAAATGTAATTTAGGTATACTTAGAAAGAAGGTATTAGATATGGGATTTATACCAATACCAATATGTGTATTCATAATTTCATTAATAG
>DHIM01000326.1:3326-3942 GCA_002403785.1 Clostridium sp. UBA4746 | reverse complement strand
ATGTTTAAGAACGAACGGTGTTGAAAACATGATTACTTTTATGGAAAGCCATTTGGATTCCCTTTATTTACATTTTGATAATTTTTCGACTATGAAACTAAACTGAAATAGAAATTTATGTCTTTGTACAGTACATTTAATTCAACAATATAAATGCTGATTTTATAGATAAGGAAAATAATAAGTAATATGATAAATAGTTGAAAAGCCCTTTTATTACCTACTTTTTTAAGTATTTGACTATCTTTTTGTACAGTTACAAAAACAGTTAAAATAAATATTAAATATACTATCGCTAAAAAAACTTCAAATCTCTTTTGAATTATCTCAGATACGGTATCTCTAAATTTTGTCAGTGACTTTCTATTGACCTCATTTTCAATAATACCACTTTTAGCGTTATTTTTAGCAATGCCTATATCCCATTTAAAAACCTTTCCATTGTTCTCGTTTATAATGTTCATTTGACAAAAGTATGTGCCAGTCTTGAACTCAAAATCTTTATAACTACGAACATTGTAAAACAAGGAAACAACACCAATAATAATTACAAAAATGAAAGAAATTAATAATATCTTTTTAGTTTTAATATCCATATTTACGCCCCTTATAAAGG
>DHIM01000326.1:0-3155 GCA_002403785.1 Clostridium sp. UBA4746 | reverse complement strand
TTATAAAGGTCATTAGTGATAATTAACTACCTAATACCTTGTTTGCTTTTATAATTATAGTTGTAAAAGCCAAATTCTATTATACTTGTATGAATAATTATTTCCTTTAGTTGATTATGTATAATATTGCTTCTTTTCCTGTTTTTCCTAAAACCTCTAAATCTCTCATTACTGACTCTACACTTATCATATATTCTTATTATAACAATTTATTCAATATATCCATTTTCAACATTTTTATTAAACATAGCCTTTATTTAATATTTAACTTGCACATAAAATAATACTAATTAAATTCACTGATTTATATTAGTAGGTAATTCTTTTTAATATACTCAATCCATTTATTTTGCAATTGCTCCTCTGTTATGCCCAAAATGCCTATAACGTTATTCGGTGATTTTATTAAATTATATAACTTACCATAACCAAACTCTTCAACTATTGATTCTACTATTGTGTATGAATATTGATACCCATTGCGTTTGAAAAATGTTTCAAAATCCTCGCCAGTATCTAAATCATTGAGTGTAGGAATCGTATTGTTTACTAAACCGTTATTAATGGTTTCCCTTATCCAGGTTTCATTATTATCTTTTGCCTCGTAACATGCAATTCCTTCATTCAACCACGTGGGGATATGATTATTTATTTTATTTACTATTATATGCACAAACTCATGAACAGCTGTATTTACTACGTTATCAAATTGTGAACCAGGTGGTGGATTTAAAGGAGATGCTATTACAATTTTGTCTACCCCAATCCCTCCTCTTATCCAATCAGGTGCATTGGGAAATCCTAAAGCAATATGAAGCTGAGCAATGTCTGAATGAATCTCAATAGTCAATTTCTCTTTAAGTTGTTCATTAAAAATAATTGTAATTCTATTGTAATTATTTTCGAGAACATTGGAAACTTTATCTATACATGTCTTATCTATTTCAGTGTAATAAATTATAAAATGTTGGGTTTCTTTTCTTAAAATTAGTTTGTAATCTTTCTCTTTATATATCTGTTCACATTCTACGTTACCCGAACAATCTTCTTTTCTTTGTTCTACCATTTTAGTTTTCTCCCTTATAATTTTATTTGATTATACTATTTTTACCATCAATTATATATAAGAAAATAAAATATGATTTGTTATATAGAAGATAAAAACTATTTTATATATTAGGTATGGGAAAACACAAATGTCGTTAAATGAATGAGACTTTAACGACATTTGTAGATATTAACATCTTTAATACTAAACCCCACATCTAATGATGGGGGGTACTTGTGTCGACATATATGAAAGATACGACATAACTTAATCTAAAATTATGTTACCTCAACCTTACAAATTTAGAATTTGTAAGTCATCAAACTGAAATTTTCTATATTAATTTAAAGTGCTTAATAATTTGGTTATATCTATCCTCTAAATTGCTATTTTCTTTTCTAACAAAATATTTAAAACCACTATTCAAAAACTCATTATAATGTTCTAAACTATTTACCTTTTCAATACATTTTTTAAAATTTTCTAAAGTGAATTTAGGATTTTCTGTTTCCTTTATTTGTTCAAGGATAAATAATTTGTCTGGGTCTTTTCTATTAAAAAAATCATTTACAGACATACACTGTGGTGATAATAAGATAGCCACATGATTATAATCTGATATTTTATGCAAAATATCCACTTGAATATTAGTGTCAACAATAACCTTTTGATTTTTTGATACTTCTATTAAATCTTCAATTTCAAAAGGAGTAATTTCAACCTGTCCACCCGCAATCCATGCATCATATTCTTCTGGTGTCCGAGACACATACTCCTCCCAACTTTTCATAGTTTTAAAATAACACAAATTAGGATATTCTTTAGGTGTTACTTTTGTTAGAACTTGTTCAAGATTGTAATTTTCGCCACAAAAATAAAGACCTAATCTATCTGATATCATTTTTACAATAGTTGATTTTCCAGCATAAGCAGTACCATTGACAAAATAAACATTATTCAATTTATATTTTATTTCTTCATAATTCATAAATTTCTCACCTACCTCAAATTAGTGTTTATTGATTTGTTTTACATCTTTCATATGTCACATTAGCCTACAAATGTATAGTAAAAATACCATTTTTTTATATTCTTCTTACTTTTAAAGACTAATTAATATTCTATGTTTCACATATGGTTGTGCTGCTACTATCCCTAATATATAAAATTGCATCATACATATTTTTAATTATCATATTATCGATTCCAAAATTTTCGTTTCTTTCATCGTATACGGCACCAATGGCGTTATATCTATTTGCGGTTAATATAAATTTTTTGAAATTAGAGCTTTCATGTGATGTAGTATTTAAATCTAAGTAAAACATAGGAATAGTTATTTCCTCAAACAATCTTACTGCTAAGTCATTCTTTATACTTTTATCCACATGATATACTTTTAGTTCTCGGGTATTTATATCCATTGAAGTAACCATGCCTCTTGAAAATTCAAAACCAATGTTATAATACTTCTCTTTATAATTGTTATTTAGCCAATAACCTAATTGTATATTTTCAAATGAATTAATATATTTTCCCTTTTGAATGTGGTCATTATGCCCTACTATAATTATTTTTTTATCATTGTATTTTTTTCCATTTTCAATAATCCATTTTGCATTTTCATACATAAATCTATCTCTTTTATTGAATGTCATGTCTCCGCTATATTCTAACCACTGATTGTAAACTTCAAAACAATGATATACCTCACTATATTCTCTTTCAGAACTATTTTTTATATAATTAAATCTATTTTTAATAAAAAGTTCCCTTATAGAAAACATATTTTCTTTTACAATGTTTAACTTAGTTTTATCATTGAAAAGTTCTATATCTACTTTTTTAATATATAATTCTACTGCCTGTGTTGCTTTGTTTGCACCTTGTATATCCATTCCGTAAAATCTAACTTTGTTATTTTTATCAGCATTAATATTATACTCTCTCAACAATTTTACTAAAAATACAGTTTCCTCTGTTTTAAATACCCAAGGAAACAATAAACCTTGTCTAACCGCTTCCTCTGCTGTTCCCATACCATTTAATATATATGAATTTATCCTTAAACAATGGATATAACTTTCCTCTAACAATATAGTTCTAA
>DHIM01000142.1 GCA_002403785.1 Clostridium sp. UBA4746 | reverse complement strand
GCCTGTTAGGTTGATGGCCATGGACCCCGTTACAGAAATTGGTAACGAAGAGGACAAGTTCTGTTTGCTAACGCTGGGTATAACAATGCCTTGAGTAAATATGGAGATTCAGAACTCACAAAAAAAGTAAATTCAGATGAATATACATATTTATCCATGGAAATGACACCTTACATAGGTTGGAAGTGAAACGAACAAGCTATGTTGCTAAATTAGGTTAAATGTTTGTAGCAAAGCAAATTGAATTTATGATTTATTCACGTCCCCCGGGGGTTTTATGAGAGAATCGAATTTGCTAAACAACCATAGTTTAGTTGGTACAAAGAAATTAAAGCATCAAGCCGTAGACATAAAATACATTAATAAAGCATTATACATATAGTATAATAATTTATTAATGTAGGAAGGCTTATTATGAAAACAGTTGTTATCTCATCGTGCACAGGGAAAAAATATTGTAAACCTGAAAATATGCTTACGATAGAAGATTTTAAAGACAGTGGTATTCTGAAGACAAAAACTACAGCTCTTGAGGCCTATAAGTCAAAGGCATCAAAGATTTATACAGGACCTCAGCATTTATTGCTTATGGAAGGCCTAAAGGAGCTTAGAGAAAAATACGGGGATGGCATAATCGACTTGTATATCGTATCCGCTGGTTATGGGCTTCTGAGTGAAAATGATCTGATTGTTCCTTATGAAGTTACCTTTAGCACAATGAACTCAAAGGAGATTAATAACTGGGGTAGAAAATTAAATATAAAGGAAGATTTGCAAAGACTAATTGCAAATTACGATTTGGCTATCTTCATTCTTGGTGACAAATACCTTAAAGCAGTAGGACTACCACTTGAAGAAATTCCCAAAGATACAAAACTCATATTTATAACAAGTAAAACAGCATCAAAAAACATACCTACTGCAGAGCATTATTTTACTCTTGAATATGGCAAAAATGAAGCTCGCTCATTCAGCTATGGGCTTGTTGGACTGAAAGGCTATCTAATGAAACTTTTATGCTATGAAATAGCTAATAATGGAAAGAAAATTCTAAATAGCATATATGAAAATCCATATTGCATTAAGAACATATTGAAAAAACACGAGCAATGAAGGGAAGTAGCTCATAACAACTTACATTTTAAAGTGCTAATTTGTAAGATTACAGTCTAAAACATAGGTATTTTAGCCTATATGTAACCTGTGATTTTTCATTGTCCTACAACCATTTACAGGCGAAACAGCAATTAAATATCTGAATGTTTTTTAGTTAACATCTTTATTACTTTGGCTATATTTAATCATATTGTTAAAAATAGATATAAAATAAAGCCGTTCTGGAAAACGGCTTTATTACATTTTATATTTTAAAAGCGACTTAATTTAATCTTTCCAAATTTCTAAAAAATTGTACATTTATTGCAATCTTCTTATCTTTTGTGCTATCTTTAGGTAGATTTTTTTGACCTTCAAGCGTTGCCACCTTACCCATTCTTCTTCCAATTAACCATGTTGTTGAATCTATGCTAAACCATGGATATTTTAAGACTAGTTTTATATCCGTCACGCCTAGTCCATGAAAGTATGTGTCAGGAAACCGTTTAAAGCATTCATCGAAAAACTCTATTTTCTTGTTTCTATGAGTTCCTACCGTTCCCCCTAAACATATATTGTAATATTCATTATTTACTAACTGTTCAAGGTATTTAAAATCACTTCCTAAATGAAAAACTGGTATAGGCTGTAATCCCTTATCTTCCATATATTTTAAGTTCTTATAGGTTTGTTCTGGGTTCCCTACTACATCGAGCACTATATATTTACCAATGTGATAAGTCTTAATAAACTCAATATATTGGTCAATATCAATTACAACATTTTTCTTCCAAGCAGAATAAGCTCCACTATCCATAAAAATATGCAAGCTTATTTTTCGATACCTCTTTAGTTGTGTTATATTTTTCTTATCTGTATAGTAAGATAACATCAAATGGCGACAACCATTTTTAACTGCTGTAAAGAGTGCGGCTTTTTCTCTATTCATCCCAGCATAATAGATTATCAATATTTCACCCTCTTTTCTAATACAGTGACTAATACATAACCAACACCTGATGCTATGGATTGTCCTACTAAAAGACTAACCAATAACAACATATATGGAGTATGAATCAATATTGACAACCAGATTGGAACTAACAAAGATGGGATCAGAGCAACTGGAAATAATAATAGGATTTTTGGCAATTTATATTTTCTTATCAATGCTGTTAATCCTGTTGCAATTATCCCTACAATTGCTCCTCCTAACATGTCGAACATACCAAGTCCACCCATTAAAGTATTGCTTATTAAATTTGCTACACCCATTGGTATCACTAAGAATGGAAACATATAGCCCAAGCTGTATAAAGATGTTGCAATTCTTACTTGATACTGACCGAAGGCAAATCCTTGCGTAAAGCACATGATTACCACATACAAGGCGATCATCATAGCTGATAAAGTTATTTTTTTAGTTTTATTCAAAAAATTCCCCTCTTATAATGTTCATCATTTACTTATATGGTTAATCTATTTGAAATATTACATCATGGTGTTCTAAAATATCATAAAACTTAAATGTAGGTGTTGGTTAAAACTATGTATAGCGAGCGTTTCATTGTAAATCTATATACTAAGGCAAATCAAACCTATAATAAAAAGTAAGCATAGATATCACTTAAGTGATATCTATCAGACTGTTGACAAACATAAAATGTAAAACACTCTAATTTAAAATTGGAGTGTTTTTTTGCACATCAAAAAGGATTTTAGACCATCAA
>DHIM01000374.1:20763-21023 GCA_002403785.1 Clostridium sp. UBA4746 | reverse complement strand
TAATAATTATGTTTAAAGTAATTAAAACAAAATGAGTTTCACATTCTTGAGTTTTTAAGCTTTATATCTGCATACCATATATTGATAAACCATGAAAGTTATTTCTAGCCATTCAATTAATATATTTTACATGTAATTGTTTTGTTAAATTCATGTATACATTAAGTATTCTCCTTAATAAGCTAAAAATATACTATTATTAAATACTTAATTTATAGAAAATCAAACAATATATATATGGTAAACTTAAATTCATTAGT
>DHIM01000374.1:0-20562 GCA_002403785.1 Clostridium sp. UBA4746 | reverse complement strand
ATTCATTAGTTATAACTAAAACAATTCTATTATTCAATAGTAAATAATAATAGAGTAATACCCTTTATAAATACTTAAAAGTTACAAAGGGTATTACTCTATTCTAAATTTGTTGTGCATATAATCTTTAAAACAATAATGTAATACCATCACATTATTGTTTTAAAGATTATTAAAAATATTACTCCTGGCACCCCTAGAAAACCTGCAATGAGCGCTGTCACAGCGTTTATAGCAATATTTATTCCCACATACTTACCTACAAAGTTAGCAAGTAACAAAAGCAAAACACCAAAAATACAATTTAATATTAATTTAACTAATATTTTTAGTGGCCAAGAAAAAAGTTTGACCACAATTATCATTCCTACTATACCAATTAAAAAATAAATTGCAACATCCATATTTCAATCCCCCTATGTAAGTCTGTATCTTTATCTTTATCTTTCATTTTATTACTTTTATTAATACTATACTTTTTATCCTCATAATATGTTATTAACTAGAGTTAAACTAGTTTTTTTATTTATTTACAGCATCAAGTTCTTCTATCATGTAGCTAGCATCAATAGTTACACCTTTTCTTCTAGCCTCTAATAAAAAATATATGTATCTTGCTTTAGATTGATCTTCTCTATAAATTGCATAATCTACAAGTTTAGGGTCATCTGCCACTTGAAAGTATTTTTTTGAACTTTCCCACTCAATCTTAGCCTCTTCTAATTGCATAATAATATCTTTCTGCTCTTGCGTATATTTTAGAGTTGACAATAATATTTCAATAATTTTTTTTCTATTCATAATAAAAAAACCTCCCATTTTATATCTTTATTAAATTCTTGACATAAAACAGGAGTAATATTCTATATTTCTTTTCTTCCTTCTAATGCTTTAGAAAGAGTTACCTCATCTATATATTCTAAATCTCCTCCAACCGGAATGCCATGTGCAATCCTGGTGACTTTTGCACCTAAAGGTTTTAGCAATTTAGATATATACATAGCTGTAGCTTCTCCCTCTATGTTAGGATTAGTTGCTACTATTACTTCGCGTATTTCTCCATTAATCCTTCTTATAAGTTCTCTTAATTTTATATCTTCAGGTCCTCGTCCTGACATCGGTGATATTGTCCCATGGAGAACATGATAAACCCCATTAAATTCCCTTACTTTTTCCATGGTCATAATATCTTTTGGGTTTTCAACTACACATATGATGCTCTTATCCCTATTAGGGTTAGAACAAATTGAGCAAGGATCTGTATCTGTAAAACTTCCACATATAGAGCAGTATTTTATTGTTCCTCTAGCTTTAACCAGAGCACCCGCAAACCCCTCTACTTCTTCTTTAGGAAGATTTAGCACAAATAGTGCAAGCCTCTGAGCTGTTTTTCGCCCTATACCAGGAAGTTTAGCAAATTCTTCTATAAGTTTCTCTATTGCTACTGGATAAAAATCCAATTTAGTCACCTCATAACAATGTAGTTTTTATCTACTATTTATTAGAACATTCCTGGCATGTTCATTCCGCCTGTTAATTTACCCATTTCATTACTTGATTCATCTTCTGCTTTCTTTAGTGCTTCATTACAAGCACTCATAATTAAATCTTCAAGCATTTCTACATCATCTGGATCTACTACTTCTGGTTTTATCTTTATTTCAACAAGTTGTCTCTTTCCATTAGCTACTGCGGTTACTGCTCCACCACCAACAGAAGCTTCAAATTTCTTATCTCCTAAGTCCTTTTGCATATCTTCCATTTGTTTTTGAAATTTTTGAGCTTGCTTCATTAAACTATTCATATTTCCACCCATACCTGGAAATCCACCTTTTGCCATAATAGCTACCTCCTATTTATTTTATTTAGTTAATATTGTTATATTTATCCCATCTAGATTTGTAACGAATAAAATCAAACTTAAACATATACAATCTAAAAGGATATATATCATTGAACTATTATAATTTTTGTATATTATTATAACTTTTCTCTATTATTATATACTAATACCTATAATAATTTCCATTAAATAAGTAAATATTTTTTATATATAATTCGAACTTTTTCTTACTTCTATTAATTTAGTAGTTCTAGCATTTATTAATCTAGTATCCTAGCCTTATTAATCAGGTATTTCTAACTTTATTCGTCTAGTACTTCTACAAGATCCTCTCCAAATGTCTCATTTAGAATATCCTCTGGCGATTTAACCTGTTTTTCATCAGACTCTATAGTATATTTTATTTTTACTGCTTCTTTTAGTGCTTCGGAAAAAATCTCTTCTATTACATTTCTATTTTCCTCTTTCTCAAGTCTAATTTTATTAAATGAATATTGTTTTTCGTAACCTAGCTCTATTACCCCTCCATCACAGGACAAAATTTCTCCTGTCATTAAAGAAGCATATATAACCATATGTCTTCGCGCTTTAAACATATCTAAAATATCCTTAAAAGATTTTTTTACCATATCTACCGTTAAATTAGAATTAGCATTATGCTTATCAACTGGTCTTATTTCCGTTTTTTTATTTGTCGATTTTTCTTTCTTTGAAACATTCTTTTCAGAAACCCTAGGTGTTACACTTTCACACGCTACAGTTCTCTTCCCTTGTTTTATTATTTCTTCTAATTTGTTTATTCTAGCTAATAATATCTCTTTAGATGTATCATATTCTATTTTACACATTTTAATAACTGCAAGCTCTAAATAAATTCGGTTTTGCTTACTCCATTTAGCTTGTTCCTGAGCATCTTGAAGTATCTTTATATTCCTCATAATTTCTTCTACTCTAATTTTAGCTGCTTGTTGCTTTAAAATATCTATATTTTCACTGGACATATCAAGAATATCCTCTACATTTTCACTTACTTTTGCCATCAAAAGATCTCTCATATGAGTAGTCATATCTTTTATAAATACATATATATCCTTACCACTAAAAACTATTTCATTTATAACTTTTATTGCCTCTTCAATATTTCTGCCTATTATACTGTCAGAAAGTTTTGTAAGGCTTTCATTAGTAACAAGGCCTAACATATCTATAACATTATCATACTCAACTCTGCCCTCATTCATTGATATGGCTTGATCTAGAATGCTTAGTGCATCTCTCATCGCTCCATCAGAAACTCTTGATATTAATTTCAAACTATTATCTTCAACAAAAATACCTTGCTTTGACACTATTGTGCGAAGTCTATCAAATATATCTGTACTTTTTATTCTTTTAAAATCAAATCTTTGGCATCTTGACAGTATAGTAATTGGGAGCTTCTGAGGATCAGTTGTGGCCAGTATAAATATAATATTACTTGGTGGCTCCTCTAGTGTTTTTAAGAAGGCATTAACCGCCCCTATGGATAACATATGAACCTCATCTATAATATAAACTTTATATCTAGCTTCTTGTGGTGGATACTGAACATCTTCAATTATATCACGAATGTTATCTACTCCATTATGTGATGCTGCATCTAGCTCAGTTACATCTATTGCTGTTCCTGCATTTATTTTTTTACACATTTCGCACTCATTGCAAGGCTCACCATGATCCGAGTTTAAGCAATTAACCGCTTTAGCTAATATCTTAGCTGTTGAAGTTTTTCCCGTTCCTCTAGTTCCACATAAAAGATATGCATGAGCTATCCGTTCGTTATTTATCTGATTTTTTAAAGTTATGGTAACATGATCTTGACCTACTACATCTCCAAAAGTTTTCGGTCTCCATTCTCTATATAAAGCCATATATGCCACAAATTTCACCTCTTTTAAATATTAGTATTTCTTAAATAAATAAAAAAGACGCCCTACAGGCATCTTATAATTCTTATGTAGACCGTACACCTCGCTTCGATTAGTAAACTATGCGCGTTACCTATACAGTTAGCTCAAACCAGGTTGATCCACGGCACATGGAAGGGTTCACTTACCGCTGCTTCCTTCCGGATCTCACGGGGTTCATAAATTTCCATTGCGTGGGACCCAGTTCTCAACACCACTTATATAGGTCGGACCACACATTTTACAACCTAATCGAGGAATTCACCCCTGCTGTAGCGGATTGCAGGTTACAGGGCACCGCTAACTCCCCGGCTAGTACGGAAATATAAACTGGTGGAAAAAGAGGGATTCGAACCCTCGGTAGAGTTTCCCCTACACACGCTTTCCAGGCATGCTCCTTAAACCACTCGGACATCTCTCCATAAAGCATTCTAAAGTTTATAAATGCTTGAATTGTGCAACATAGATAATTATACTATTAATAAATACTAATTTCAATAGTTTTGTGTTAATATGTTTTTATTTTATTTAAAACTTTTACATTATATTATCTTTCTCAATTCACTTATATATATACATCTTTACGATATGATTTTTATACGAAACTTATAAATTAATACTGTTTAACCTTTGGCTTGTAATTTATAAAAAGGAATACAACCCATAAAGCGATTCCTGTTAAACTTATTAGTTGTGCTACTCTTATACTTCCAAACATTAAACTATCAGTTCTTAATCCTTCAATAAAAAATCTTCCTAAGGAATATAATCCTATATAGCTAAAAAATACAGTTCCAAGCTTGAGCGTTTTTGTCAATAAATATATCAATAATAAGCATACCATCACATTCCATATTGATTCATAAAGAAATGTCGGGTGATAATACACACCATTTATCAACATTCCCTTTTGAATAAAACCCGGAAATATGCTTATAAACTTTTGAGTGACAGGTCCTCCATGAGCTTCGCTGTTAAAAAAATTTCCCCATCTGCCTATAGCCTGTGCAATAATTATAGACGGTGCTGCTACATCCACAAATCTTAGAAGGCTCTCTTTTCTATATTTTGTATATATTAATGCTGCTATCATACCAAATATAATTCCTCCATGAATGGCAAGCCCACCTTGACGTATATTAAAAACTTCAATTAGATTATCCTTATATTGATTAAATTCAAACACCACATAGTAAGCCCTAGCTCCAATAATTGCTATCGGAAAAGATATTAGTACAATATTTAAAAATTCATCATAATCTACATCTCTAACCTTACACGTAAAATTAGCTAACAGAATTCCAACCATCATTCCCATTGCAATAAAAATGCCGTACCATCTAATATCTAGTCCAAATATATTAAAAGCTATTGGATTCATAATTAATCTCTCCTTTTGTATTACTGTTTTGCTATTTATTTATAAAACTACTCAAACAAATAATAGAAAACCAAGTTTTAAATTAAACTTGATTCTCTATTATTTATCTTATATCAATTGTGTCTGACTCTTATAAAAAAGTAAAGATAAATATTTATATTTTATTTTCTTTTATATAATAAGTATGTAATAATTTATTTTTCCTCTTTTAATATCGCCTTCCCTATTACTATTCCAGGTAAAATATCAATGCCCTTCATTAAATTAACTTCTTACACGTAAAATTCACCCCTAGCAGCAAACTTAAATGTTTAACTAGCTTAGGAGTGAATTTGACTTTATGAATTAATACTTTTTAAATCTATATTATGCATTAATTTCATTTTTAGCAACAATATCCTTCTTTAATATTGAAACCATAATCCCAGTTACTATTGTACCAGCTACTATCGCAATTATATATCCGCCTAAATTAGTAACTGCATGAGGGATTAATAAGATAAATATACCACCATGTGGAGCTACTATTGCTGATTTAAATATCATAGATAATGCCCCTGCAACTGCAGCACCTACCATTGTTGAAGGTATAATTTTAAGTGGATCTGCCGCAGCAAATGGTATTGCGCCCTCAGTTATAAATGAGGCACCTAATGCCCAAGCAGATTTCCCTGATTCTCTTTCTTCTAATGTGAATTTCTTTTTTGCTATAACTGTTGCAAGAGCTATTCCTAGTGGAGGAGTCATTCCTGCAGCCATTACAGCTCCCATTATCATAGAAGTCTGACCTGCTACCAAAGTTGATACACCAAACGTATATGCCGCTTTATTAAATGGTCCACCCATATCAAACCCCATCATTAACCCAAGAATAATTCCTAGCAAAGCTGAATTTGCTCCATTTAAATTAGTTAAATATTTAGTCATTGATATATTTATAGCACTTACTGGTTTACCTATAACAAATACCATTACGAGTCCTACTACCAATGTAGATAACACTGGCAATATTATAACTGGCATTAAACCTTGTAATGATTTTGGCAATTTAATTGTTTTCTTTAAGAAAACTACAGTATAACCAGCTAAGAAACCAGCTGCCATTCCACCTAAAAAGCCAGCTCCTACTGTTGCAGCAAGCATACCACCGACCATACCTGGTACAATACCCGGTCTATCTGCTATAGAGAATGCTATAAACCCTGCCAATATTGGATACATAAGTCCCATAGAAGCGCCACCAATTGTCTTTAATGCAGCGGCTATAGATCCCTCTTGTTCAAAAGCATGTATTCCAAAAGCAAAAGAAAGTGCAATTAAAATACCACCAGCTGCTACAAAAGGAATCATATAAGAAACGCCTGTCATAAGATGCTTATAAATACCTTTTTTCTCAACAATCTTTTCTTCTTTAGTATCATTAGATTTTTCTGAGACATCTTTATCTTCAATTTTTATATCTACTGCTTTCTGTATAAGCCCTTTCGGATCCTTAATTGCATCTTTTACGCCAACTTCAATTATAGTCTTGCCTGCGAAACGTTCCTTTGAAACGTTGGTATCTGCTGCGATTATTACTACTCTAGCTTCTCTTATATCTGTCTCTGTCAATTGGTTTTCTGCTCCTACAGAGCCTTGAGTTTCTACTTTAATCTCGATACCCATTTCTTCTCCAGCCATTTGAAGTGCCTCAGCCGCCATATAGGTGTGTGCTATGCCCGTTGGACATGAAGTTATAGCTACGAATTTCATAAAACATCCCCCTTTTTAATTTTTACTTGTAATATAATATTTTTATTCTTTTTTAAAACTTTATAGTTAACATATAATGTCTATTGTTCTAATAAAGTAATTATTTCTTCAGGACTACTAGCGCTCATTAAACTATTTCTTAATTCTTTATGCATCAATTTTCTAGAAATTTGACTTAATATTTTTAAATGCTCATCACTTGATTCTTCTGGTACAGCTATTAAAAAGAATATATGAGCTAGTTCATCATCCATAGACTGATAGTCAAGTCCGTCAGTGCTTCGTCCAAATACCAATGCTGCCTCTTTTACCCCACTGCTTTTACCATGAGGAATTGCTATTCCCATACCAATACCTGTTGAAAATTCCTTTTCTCTATCTGTTACAGCTTTTATATATTTGTCTTTATCTAGTAACTTACCATTTTCATCTAACATTTTTGCCATTTCTTTTATTACATCCTCTTTTGTTTTACTAGTCAGCTCAAGTTTAATCAGATTAACACTTAATAATTCAGTTATATTCATTAATAATCATCCTTTCTTATAAATATTTTATAGTTACTTGTTTTTTTAACTCCTCTATGTCAATTAACCTTCCTGTTTGTGTTCCTTCAGTCATTACATTAGCTGCACTTGTCGCACAAGCTAGTTTCATAGTTTCTTCAAAACTATAGTTATTTTCAATTGCTACGGCCAAAGCTGCAACCATTGAATCTCCAGCCCCTACTGTACTTTTAACTTCTACCTTTAGACCCTTTACTTTTGCAATTTTATCACGACTTATAAATATGGACCCTTCGCCGCCTTGTGAGATTACTACATATTTTACTCCATACTCTAATATTTTTTTAGAAGTTTCAATAACTTTCTCTTCGTTGTCAATGCTAATGCCAAAAGCTTTTTCAAGTTCTTCAACATTAGGTTTTACTATATAAGGACCAGCTTTAATTCCCTGCATTAGCATATCGGCATCTGCATCTAATATAACCTTGCCACCCTTATTTTTTATATCTTTAATTATATCACCGTATATACTACTACCAGCTCCACTTGGTACACTACCTGAAAGAATTACTAATGATCCAGATTTGCAATATTCTATGATTTTTTCTTTTATATTACTAATATCTTCCAAAGTTACACTAGGTCCATTTTCATTTATATCCGTATGTGTATTATTAACATTATCAATAATCTTTAAATTAGTCCTAGTTTCTCCTTTTACAGCTAGAAAATCATTCTTAATATTCGAATCATTCAAATAATCTTTTATTTGATTTCCACTGTTTCCACCTAAAAAACCTAAAGCCAAACTTTTATTCTTTAATTCTTTAATAACTTTTGATACATTAATTCCTTTTCCTCCAACATCCACTCTTGTAGACACAATTCTATTAACATTACCAATTTTAAATTCATCTATTTCAATGGTTTTATCTAAAGCTGGGTTTAAAGTCACTGTTATTATCATTTTTTCACCTCCAAATTATTTTGCTGTCATAATTTTCACATCTTTTTCTTCAAACTTTTTTAATAATTCATTATCTAATTGATTATCTGTAATAATGATATCAACCTTGTCTAAGTCAACGATTTTAGCAAAGGAAACTGCGCTGAATTTAGTATGATCACATACTACTATAGTTTGCTTTGAAATTTTAATCATTTCTCGTTTTGTGTTAGCTTCAATAATATTAGGAGTAGTTAACCCATTAATAATGCATACACCATTTGTCCCTATAAAAGCTTTATCGACCCTAAAATTTTTAATTGTATTTTCTGCTACTGGACCAACCATTGCTCCCGTTTTCCATCGTAATTTACCTCCAGTAACAATTACCTCCACATCTCGTTTTTTAGCAAGTTCATAGGCTACATCAACAGAATTTGTTAAAACCGTTATGTTTTTAGCTATTATATATTTAGCGATACTAAGAGTTGTAGTCCCTGCATCTAACGCTATTGTATCTCCATCTACTATTATTGATGCAGCAAGCTTTCCAACAGATTCTTTCTCATCATAAAACTTGTCTATTTTTTCTGAAAAAGTAGGTTCAAATTTAGTATTGTCATTTAGTACTGCCCCACCATGTACTCTTTTAATCAATTCATCCTCTTCCAATTCTTGAAGGTCTCGTCTAATGGTGACTTCTGACACTTCATATCGCTGAGATAAATCGCACACTTTTACTTTTCCATACTTATTTAAACTATCTAATATTTTTGATTTTCTTTCTTCGGGAAACATAACGTTCAATCTTCCTTTAATCATATTATCATATTTTAAGCACCAATGTTCGTTTATATTTGTTTCTTATTTCATTTGCTTTCGCTTGTGTTCATTTTAATATATTATGATAACGTTGTCAATATAAGAACGCTATTTTTTATTTTAATTTCAAATTATTTTTATTATTTTTTGACTAATTATTTTTTAATTGTTGCTTTAGAATCTCCTCAATCTTAGGGGTACATCTATGCCCACTACATCCACCTGAACCAGCTCCTGTAACCTTTTGAACATCCTCTACAGTTCTTGCACCATTTTTTATAGCCTTTTTTATAGTAGATCTTGGTATAGCTTTGCATAAACACACTTTTGTGAGTTTATCCATTATTTCATTGTTTATATTTTCATCCATAATTTCTTTCTCCTTTCTCCCTTTTTTATTTTCTCTTATCTTTAAAAAAATTAGTCATCAAGTTACCACATTCATCATTGTATAACCACTTTATTTTTGTCCAATGATTTAAATCATCATTTTGGAGAACATTTATGACTGAGCCACAGGCCCCTGCACTAGCATCAAAAATCCCTATATATAATTTACTTATTCTAGACTGCAATATAGCCCCTGCACACATAGGACATGGTTCTAGAGTTACATACATATCACATCCAGTTAATCTCCAACTACATAATACTTCACAAGCATTTCTTATAGCTAGAATTTCTGCATGGGCAGTAGCTTCTTGCAACGTTTCTCTAAGGTTATGTGCCCTAGCAATTATTACATTGTCTTTAACTACAATTGCGCCTACAGGTACTTCGTTTAATAATAAAGATCTTTTAGCTTCCTTTAACGCCTCACTTATAAAATATTCTTTCATGTAAACCCCTTTTGCAACTTATTATTAATTAATAGGTTTTATGGTTTATATTGTACTTCTTTCATGTTAGCCTTTCAATATATTTATATTTATTCTACGTTCTAAAATTAATTTAATGAATTATAAAATATTCTAACAAACTAAAAAAACTAGCAAAGTAATACTTTGCTAGTTTTTGGTGCACACGAGAGGAGTCGAACCTCCGGCCTTCCCCTTAGGAGGGGGACGCTCTATCCAACTGAGCTACGGGTGCATATTTATTTCTACTTAAACATAATATTACACTTTTATAAGTATGTCAACCTATAGCTAATTTAAAATATATATTTATAAAAATCATTAAAAATTTTATAGTGTTTACTTAATATTAGAATTTTAATACATGAAATAGTATATAATGTACATTATACACTATTAATCGGAGGTGTTCTAATTGAATAATGATATAAAGAATTTTTTTCTGGCGGGACTTGGTTCTGCAGCTTATACTTACGAAAAGGCTACAACTTTAATTGATGATTTTGTACAAAAAGGTAAGTTAACATTAGAAGAAGGTAAAGATTTATCTGAGGAACTCAAAAGAAACATAAAAGAAAAAAAAGAAAAACTCAATTCTTTTACAAAAGAAAATGAAAATATTAAAAAAAATAAAAACCCTTTGACAAAAGAAGATATGGTTTCAATCCTTTCGGATATGAACTTTGCAACAAAAGAAGATATTGAAAATATAAACAAAAGACTTACAACATTAGAAATAACCAATTCATAAAGTTACAAATGGAAGTTAAAGAAAGTCCTACTATTTTTACTAGGGCTTTTATTTTTAACGACATTTCAATAGAAAAATCTCCTACTTATATAAGTGGGGTAATATACTATAATAGATAGAAAACTTCAGTTGGAGTATAAATCTCCTTCTGAAGTCGTTAATATTTCAGCACCGAAGGTGATGATTTAAGTGAGGTATAAAATGCGACTAAATTCCGTTAATCGATTTAGAGAAATTGTTAAAGTTCTTGGCTCTTATGGCTTTGGGTCTATTATAGACTATAAGTTTAATAAACAAAATAAGCTCCCTGTAAATTTACGGAAAGCTTTTGAAGAACTTGGCCCTACTTTTATAAAAATCGGACAAATATTAAGTACTAGACCAGATTTATTATCTTCAGATTATATAGTAGAACTTTCAAAACTCCAAGATAGTGTGCTTCCAGAAAGCATTGAAACAATAAACAAAATATTTTTTGATGAATTTTCAATATCCACAACCGAATGTTTTAAAAATTTTTATGAAAAACCCTTGGCTTCTGCATCTATCTCTCAAGTACATAAAGCTACGTTAAAAGATGGTAGAGATGTTGTTGTGAAAATACAACGACCAAATATTGCTGAAAAAATGAAATTAGATATTTCCATACTCAAACGCATAGTGAAATTTACAAAAGCAAAATTTTCTGAAGCACTAATTGACCCAGAAGAAGCCTTACATGAAATACTTTTAACCACTGAACTCGAACTTGATTTCAATAATGAAGTTAAAAATATAAATATATTTAAAAATTACAATAAGGATATCGCATTTTTATATGTACCTTATGTGGTTGAAAATTTATCTAGTACTAAAGTTATAACTATGGAAAGAATTTATGGTTTTAAAGTAGATGACATGAAAAAGCTCTTAATAGGCGACTATGATCTTGATGATTTAGGTAAAAAATTAGCTTTGTCTTATTTAAAACAAGTTTTGCAAGATGGTTTTTTTCATGGAGACCCACATCCTGGGAACATATTTATATATGAAGGTAAAATTTGTTTTATAGACTTTGGAATTATGGGAAGTCTCTCAAATTCATTAAAATTAACACTAAACGATATGATATCAGCTGTCGCCTTTAGTGACATAAATAAAATGATTTCAGCTCTTTTATCTATAGGAATAAAAAAGGGCTATGTAAATAGAAATAAGTTATACGAAGATTTAGATTATCTTCTTTTAAATTACCTTGCAGTTTCCTTAAACAATATTCAAATTTCAGTTATGCTTTCTGAAATTTTTGATATAGCGCGTCAAAACAATATCCGTTTACCTCGTGATTTTACACTACTAATAAGAGCTTTAGTAATTTTAGAAGGTGTTATAGCAACTATTGCTCCTGATATAAAAATAATAGATGTAGCTATACCTTATGTGAAATCTAATAATAAATTTTCTTTGTTTTCAGATTTAGATTTTAACACTTTACTTATTCGTTCATATTCATTTGTGAAAGACTCATTTAGACTTCCCTCCAAAATTATAGAATTATCTGATAGTATAATAAATGGAAGAGCGAAACTACAACTCGAGCATAAAAATCTAAATAAACCAATAAGTGAATTAAATAAAGGTATAAATAGATTAGTATTTGCTCTTATTATTTCATCTACAATTATAGGCTCTTCTACACTTTTGAATTCTAATATAGGTCCTAAAATATATAATATATCACTCATTGGTATAACCGGTTTTATAACTGCAGCATTTATGGGCTTTTGGCTATTAATTTCTATAATAAAATCCGGAAAAATATAAAATTAAGCTATACTTATTAATCTTATAAAAACGAGGTAACTTTATGATTAAATATTACAATAGGAAAGAAAATAAATATGAAATAGAAAAAGTATCTGGTGAAAAATATTTGAATTGGTCTTATTCCTCACCTTCTGGGAAAGGACTAGTTGAATTGTTACTTAAGAAAAAACTCTTTTCAAAATTATACGGCCATTACTGTGACACAAAGATAAGTTCTAGAAAAATAAAGGATTTTATTAAAGATTTTAGCATTGATATGTCTGAATATGCTAAGACCTATGATGAATATTCGTCTTTTAATGAATTCTTTATGAGATCTTTAAATTCAAACGCACGTGTAATAGATAAAAACAATAATATTCTAATCTCGCCCTGTGATGGCAAAATTTCTGCTTATGAGAATATTAAATTAAATAATATAGTTCAAATAAAAGGCTTTATCTATTCACTTAAAGAACTACTTCAAAATAATGAAATATATAATATGTATGATGGAGGTACCTGCTTAATTTTCAGATTATGCCCAACTGATTATCATAGGTTTCATTTTATTGATAATGGAGTATGCAGTGAAACAACAAAAATTAAAGGTAATTATTATTCTGTAAACCCTGTAGCCTTAAAAAACGTAAAAAAACTATTTTGTCAGAATAAAAGAGAATGGAGCATATTTCACTCAGATAATTTTGATGATGTCCTTTGTATGGAAATTGGTGCTACTTGCGTAGGCTCAATTATTCAAAGTTATAGCCCTAATTCCAAGATTACAAAAGGAGACGAAAAGGGATATTTTAAATTTGGTGGCTCCACTGTAATTCTATTTTTTAAAAAAGATATTGTAAAAATTCATGAAGATTTATTAGCACAAACACAATTAGGTTTTGAATCTTCTGTATTAATGGGCGAAAAAATAGGACTGAAATAAATTTTCAGTCCTATTTTTATTATAGCTTAAATTTTGAGGTAATATCTCTTAGTTTTTCAGCACTAATTTTATTGCCACCAGTAGTATTTTTTATTACTTCCATTTTATTTACAATATCAATGCTTTTGTCTGATATATTAAATATCCCTTCCGCACCTTCATTAACTGTACCCGCTACTTGATCTATTGCAATTGCAATTCCATTTATTGATGTATTCAAATGCTGTGCTGTTTCATCAAACTCTTTCATGAACTTATTGAAATTTTCTGCATCATCTATATATTCTTTTCCTGTGCCCATTATAATCTCATAATTTAGTGAAACTTCTTCATCCATGAAATCAAGCATTTTTATAGAACAATCAGATAAATTTTTTACAGAATCATTTACAACCTTAACTACATTTTGAATATTAGCCGCAGTATCTCCAGATTGCTCTGCTAGCTTTCTAACCTCATCCGCCACTACTGCAAAACCTCTTCCTGCGTCACCTGCTCTAGCAGCCTCAATAGCAGCATTTAGTGCTAATAAATTAGTTTGACTAGTTATATGCAATATTGAAGTTGCCAATCCATGGATTTCTTCAACTGCCTTCGATCCCTCTATTGCAACCTCTAACTGCTTCTTTATATCGTTATAAATCTTGTCAGTTTCTTCCTTAGACCCAGTCGTCCCCATAGTAATTCCCATCGCTTTTTGAACAATGCTCTGAGCTATATTGGCTCCCTCTGAAGCTTTCTCAACTATTGTATTAACCATATTTTTCATTTCACCTGAAGAAGCAGAAATTTCCTGAGCTGTTGCTGCTGTTTCTTCCATTCCAGCTGATAAACTTTCAGTTTCAATAGAGCTTTCCTCTGCCTTAACTTTTAAAATATCCGTAAGTTCTTCAACAGTATACACATTTTTACTTATATTTTCGCAGGCTTCAATTAAGTCTCCCCCAACATCTTTTAATGTTTTTCTCATATTAACTATTGCTCTAGAGATAGTTCCAATTTCATCATTACTTTTAATTAAATTATCTATACTCTTATCATCACTTAAATCCAATTTAGAAGTTTTGTCAACTAATAATGTTAACTTGGTTACAACGGAGTATACCTTTGACAAAGTTAAAAAGTTTTCATCTTATGGAATTGTTCCAATTACAAACTGGACATTGGTTATTACGGGAGATATCAATGAGATTAGACAACCAGTGAATCAGATGACACAAAGAATTTTAATAATAGTCCCGCTTCAACCTTTTGCCCCTTTATAACCTTATCAACTACATTTTTAATTGATGCATTTTCAACATTTTTTCCAATTTTATCTTTGTTTTTATGGTATAATATTTTGCCCTTATCATCAACTAAATAAGCATAACTTGATTTACTATTTGACAAACTTATGTTTTTTAGATACTTTGAAAAACTCTCTGGGTATACAGCTGCTGCTACGTATCCTAATATTTTACCACCATTATCATCGTCTATTATAGGGCTTGTAAATACCATTACAGAATGACCTGTTATAGAAGAATTAATAGTTTTGCTTATAGCTTGTCCCCCATTTAAGGTGATTAAATGGTAAGTTTCACCTGATACATTTTTTCCTATAGATGATTTATTGCTATCCGATATTATGTTTCCATTTATACCAACTAAAAAAACTCTTTCAACATTCTTATTATTAGAAATATATTTAGAAAATTTATCATTATTCACCTTTAATCCATTTTCATATTGCTTAATAGAAGTTGGATCAAGTTTATTTTTTAATATCATAATATCAGTTATTTGCTTAGTATTTGATATAGCTTGTATCTGCGCTTGTTGCTTTTCTATCATAACAGAAATAGTTTCAAGTGCTCTTTTATTTGTGGACATCATTTCAGCTTTACTTTGATCAAATATTATTGCTGATGAGTTCATATATGTAAAAATACAAATTATCACCATTGATATAATAATTAATGTTCCAATAAGAAAAGGTATTTTCTTTCTTATTGACATACCTTTTGTATTGCCTTTACTCTCATAATTTTTTATAAAATTCCAATTTTTAAAACTCATTAAGCCCTCCTAATTTATGTCTATACAATTTAACAGCATTTTATCAACTTTAAAATAATTCCCAATTATATATATATTAACATATAATTCACAATTTGTAATATGATTTTTAAATCATATATTATTACATTGCTAGAGTATCCTTGTTTTCCTTTTAGATTCCTCACTAAACGGTTATTGTATTTTGTGGGTGCTAGCAATGGATTTTTCCATTTTATGCTTCGATTTTTAAGGACTGGTCTTTAATTACTATTAAAAATAATGACAAGTGGCCTTTTAAGAGTGTATCCCACAAACCTAAAGCAAAATTTAATAAAGAAATATAATAAATTTTGATATACTTGTGTGTTCTGCTACTTTAACTTTTCATTCTACTGGCACTCTGCACCTTATTATGAAATTGATAAAAAATACTGCACAGGTTCCCCCCCGAATGCAGTATTTTTATATTTTATCTATTCATTTTATTTCCAGCTCTTATATATTAATTTAGATTCCAACTCTTAGACAATGTCCACTTGTATTCAGTTCATTGCACACATTTAAAAAACTTTGTCCTGCAGAAGATTTACTTCCGTGATGTCCTACTTTAAGTACTGTTGAGGATAAATCTAACCCCTTTTGATAACATTTGGTTTTCAAAAACAGCTTTTGTATCTCCAGTTAATAAAAATGATGTATTGCCAAAATTAACTTTTACAACTATAGAGTAATCAATAGTCCATACTTCCTATGTGCCCCTCGTGTGCATGAGTACCAACTACAGCATCAAGAGATTTAACTCCTTGATTATCTTTTAATAACTTGAGTCTCACCGTTATTGACCTCATCTATAAGCATACTTAAATTACCTTGCTATACTAAAATACTGTAATTAAATTTCTTGAAGCCCTTGATTTAAGAGGTCTTCTTCCATATTTTCACGACACTACACACGTGTAGTTGAGCTTTTATAAAAACAACTGCTTTTTCTTAACATAAGCATTATAATACATATAATTTCCACGAAATCCACAGATAAACCAGTAAATTAATCCAGGAATTCCCATAGTGAATAGAGATAATATAACCACTGTCAATGGAGATACCCAAACGCCCTTTGTCAATGCCCATATACCACCAAATAAAAATGAAAACCAGTTCCACTTACCTTTATAAGTTTCATTACTTTCATATATTTTTGTGAATTCAGCTTGATAATATGGATCTAAATCAGAAAAATCTAAATTTAATGTTCCATCGCCTTTAATAATTTTAGAAAAATCAGTATTACCACCAGCAGGTATACTATTTGAATTTTTTAATTTAACACCACACTTTATACATATCTCTTGCTTTTCATTAGTTACTACACCACATTCCTGACAATACTTATTATCACTTAATGGTTTGCAACCACAACCCATACAGAATTCTGCTTTATCATTTATTTCCACTCCACAATTTCTGCAAAACATAGCTACCCCCTAAAATTTAATTACTTCCTGTTTATATATATACTTATATTGTAAATATATGCAGTAGTATCCATAAATATAGTGTTTCTTATTGTTGGCCTTAGGTCTTGGAATCTATTAGAATTAAAGGTTAATGATATGTTAATAGATAAAGATATGCTTGATTAAGTTCTTATTAAGAAATGGAATACAAGAAATTCATATAAAATGGTACGCATTTCAAATATTGAACTAAACCGCTTTAGTATCCATTTTCATATTTTATACAACATTCAAAAAATAACTAAACCCAGTAACCATTACTGTTACTGGGCTTCTATGGTGCGTCGGACAGGAGTCGGACCTGCTACCAACTGGTTTACCGACATAATAAATATATTATGTTATAATTTGAAATAATCGTTGGTATCAAGATTATTTCAAAATATAATATTGTAAAATTGGGTACTATATTTATTTTGTATTACCCAATAATGAGATTTGAACTTAAACAAAAACACTTGTTAATAACCGGTTATCTGTTTTTCCTTATTTTAGAGCGTGTATTGAGAGCCTGATATAGTTATAGGAAAAAATCATAAATGAAGGAGTATTCATTTATGATTATCTGGAAACTAGTAGTTTTTTTAGAGCCATCTCTAATCCTTTGACAGATAACTTATACATATCAAATTCTTTTTCTAGGATATCATAAGTCTCGTACAGGGAACTATAGTAAGTTGGTCGTATAGTTGGGTTTAGCCATACGATATGTTTATATTTTTCTTTTAAACGAGTTAACCATTGCATGGGAGACATTTCATCTGTGACGCCACCATAGTTATAAGAATTGTCTCGCTTTAATTCTGAAGGATCCATCATAGCATCTCCTACGATAATTACTTTATATTCACTGCTGATGTTTTGAAATACCCAGTTGGCATCAATGGCATGTTCGGAATTCATGGTAGGTTCCGTGGAAATTTTGGGATGTATACAATTATGAAAATAATAGATCTTCAAATCATTTAAGTGATTTGATTTTTTCACTGCTTGGAACAAGGAGCTGCAGAGGTTGCTATAATATTGCATAGAACCACCAGAATCCATCAGTAAGAGCACCTTAACGGTGTTTTTACGTGGTTTCTCGTAAATTAATTTTAAATGTCCTCCGTTGTCACTGGTTTTTTGAACGGTTCCGTTAATGTCTAATTCAGTTTTTGGGGCATCTACTCTATTGGAGAATTGCCTCAAGTGGCGAAGGGCTACTTGAAATTGCCTAGTATCTAGTTTATTGTCATTTCGGAAGTCTCGGAATCTTCGCTCACCTGCTACGTAAAAGGCTAATCGGTGTCTGGATTGACCACCTACACGAATACCTTTGGGGCTGTAGCCACTGTTTCCGAATACAGAAACGCCGCCAGTACCCACCCAGTGGCTACCACCGTTATGCTCTTCTTTTTGTTCCTTTATTCGTTTCAAGAACATTTTCTCGATATCAGTAGTGCTTAATGCACTATTTTGTTCTGCTCTTTTCATATCCAAAGGTTTTTCTATCTTTTCTTTTGGATGTTCAAGCCAATCCATTAATTCCTCAAGTAATTTGTCTGAAGGTTTTATGTCTTTGAAAAATTCTAAAAAAGCCTCATCAAACTTATCAAAATCTACCTCGCTTTTGATGAGAATAGCACGGCTTAGGTAATAAAAGCCTGTAAGGCTAGAATCGCTTAAACCTTTATCTAGGGCTTCGATGAGGGTTATCCACTCATTGAGGGATGTATCTAACCCTCTTGCTCTTAATAAGTAAAAAAATGAACTAAACATTTGCCTTCACCTACTTGCCTAAAGATTCCCGCATAGTATCAATGTCTTCATTTTTTTTCAGAAGTACACCGCAATATGGGATTTCTTCTTTGATTTTATCTGGGTCGATACCGCCAACGATAAGAGCCTGAATCCAGTCGATAATTTCTGAGGTGCTAGGTCTTTTCTGGATATGAGGTAATCCTCGGATCCAGTAAAATGCGTCCATAACCTGTTGTAATAGATGCTCTTCTACATCTTTAAAGTGTACGTTAACAATTTCTTTCATTAATTCTTGATTAGGGAATTCAATATAGTGAAATATACATCTCCTTAAAAATGCATCTGGCAACTCTTTCTCTGCGTTGGAGGTAATGATTACGATTGGTCTTTGTATTGCCTTTATTGTTTCCTTTGTTTCAGGAATATAAAACTCCATTTTATCTAGTTCCCAGAGGAGGTCGTTAGGAAATTCCAAATCTGCTTTGTCAATTTCATCAATTAATAACACTACTTGCTCTGTAGAGCTGAAAGCCTCACCTAGTTTTCCATGTTTTACATATTTTTTAATATTATCTACACCATCGCCATCAAACTGGCTGTCGTAGAGCCTTTGTACCACGTCGTAAACATAAAGGCCATCCTGGGCCTTGGTAGTGGATTTGATATTCCAGATAATTAGTTTTTTGTTTAGCGTCGTGGAAATAGCTTGTGCCAGCATAGTTTTTCCAGTTCCTGGCTCCCCTTTAATCAAAAGTGGCTTTTGCAATGCTATAGCAATGTTTACTGTACGCATCAATTCTTCTGAAACTACATAATCATTGGTTCCTTTGAATGTATTATTATCTATTTTTATCACAGTTTATCACACCTTTAATAAATGAATTTGTTTTTTTAATTGTAAACGTTTTTAAGCGTATATGTCAACTATAAATAATATTTGATTCATAAGAACTAAATATTATTGGTTTTAGAAAACCTTCACTCCCTTGCAAACAGTCATTCTACTTTTTAACTAAGTTTAAGTAATTCCTATTTAATTCAAACCATAAGGTACAAAATAAAATAGCTCTTTTTTTATATTTTCACAACTATGATGGAATTATACAAAAATGTTTTAATTCAAGCCCCCACATACATGAAAGTAATCAGTCTCAATTTTAAATTTTTAAAAAAAATATTGTTTTATACAATTTAGAAACATTTTTCCCGCTTATTTAAATTTGTTTTCTAAGAACCTAATAAATATATTATCACTTGTGCATAATAGGTTTAAATTAATAAAAACAAAATTTAAGGAGTATTCAAAATGGAGATATTTAATGAAGCAAAACTAATTAAATTAAAGATGGATCAGAAAATAATGGAAAGCTGCGAGGATAACGTAAATAGTACCTTTGTAATTGCTGAAAAAGACTTTACACAAATAGTAAAATCATTAAAAGGTGAATATAATATTATCTCTGAAAGGATTGATAATGAATATTTAAATCTAGATGTAGAATGGAAAAGATAAAATGTATTCTGAGTATTATATTTAGATTCGAATAAGATATTACTTATTATATGAAAAAATAGACTTTAGTAATTCTATATAAAAAAATAAAAGTTATTCAATATAATAATATGTTGAATAGCTCTTTATTATTTTATTAACTCGTTTGGAAGCTTCCACATTATAGTATTACCCTAAGTTATGTAGATAAAATGAATATAGAGTTTTCAGA
>DHIM01000141.1:18334-22685 GCA_002403785.1 Clostridium sp. UBA4746 | reverse complement strand
GATTTGATAACATCAATGAATATGTAAGAGAACCTTTAATACAGGAATCAAAAAAAATATTTAATTTATCTTGGATTATTTTTATAGACTCATGTTCAATATTATTCAAAATGTGTTCATGTCCATTTAATAAATTAATCATAAATCTTCCTCCGCCCAAACATTTTTATTTATTTATCTATTATTTTTATTATATATGACTTAGGTAAACTTTTGATAAAAGCAATGTTAAGTTTGTGTAAAAAGAATGTAATATTTCCATTAAATATGGAGATACTAGTTCTTATGAGGTTTTAACTAAACTAAAAAAGGGGATTTAAAATGCAGCAGCTTTTGTTAGATAAACATAAAATAACTAACGATTCAAAAGAAATACTATATTTAAGAATTCGCATTCCTGTCAAACTAATTTATAGAAATGAGGATGAAACAAACAAATTAGTTAGTTATATGCAAAATATCAAAGGAATAAAAGAAACAAGAGGAAATCCTCTTACTGGTAAAATACTTATGCTTTATAATGAGACTATTATCTGCCAAAGAGAAATAGAAAAAAAATTGAAGTTATATTTGATAAGTAAGAACAAAAAAACAAATAATAACATAATTGAAATAAGTAATAAAAACTTCAATAATGAATTTGGTGAAGAATTATCTCAATCTATTACTTTAAATTACGAAGATTCTTCTGATCTAAATGAGGATATTGATGGTTGGCATAACATGGAAAAGCATGAAATAATCAAAACATTACTAAGCAACTTTAATAAAGGACTTTCAAGCATTATAGCAAAACAAAGAATAACAGAGTTTGGACCAAATGTATTATCTGAAAAAAAGAAAAAATCCATTGTTGCAAAATTCATTGAAAATATTAATTCTTTTTCTTCTAAGCTACTTCTTGGTGTTAGTTTATTTTCTTTTACCATAGGTCAAGTAGTTGATGGAGTAGTGGTACTAGGAATAGTATTTATGGAAACCTATTTAAGTACTATACAACAATATAAAGCTGAAAAATCTCTTTTTTCCTTAAAAAATATGCTTGTTAATAAAGCCAAAACTAAAAGAGATGGAATCCAAATAGAGATAGAAACAAAATATTTGGTTCCTGGTGATATTATTTATCTTGAAGCAGGAGATAAAATTCCTGCTGATTCAAGGTTATTAGAATGTTATGATTTAAAAACCAATGAAGCATCTCTAACAGGAGAATCTTTACCTATTTGCAAAATTATTGATGTTTGTGATATCACAACGGAACTTGCAGATAGGTTTAACATGGTGTATATGGGAACTAGTGTACTTTCCGGCAGAGCAAAAGCCATTGTTGTAGCTACAGGGATGAACTCTAGAATTGGTAAAATAGCATCAATGTTACAAGATATTAAAGCTCAGTCAACTCCTCTTCAAATTAAAATGTCAAAATTCACCAATAGAATAACAAAAATATCTTTTTTAACTTTTATAGGCGTAGGTAGTCTAGCTATACTTATGGGAAGTGGTATTGCTGAAGTAGTAACAATTGGTATAGGCTTTTCTCTTTCAGCTATTCCAGAAAGTCTTCCTGCAATAGTTGCTGTTGCTATGTCTTTAAGTGTTCAAAAAATGTCTAAAAAGAATGCAATAGTTAGAAAGTTACCTGCAGTTGAAGCTTTAGGATCTGCAAATGTAATCTGCTGTGATAAGACAGGAACGCTTACAATGAATGAAATGACTGTAAAAAAAATCTTTACTGATAATGCAACTTTTTCAGTTAGTGGCAATGGGTATAGTCCTGTAGGATCAATAAAATTATTAGAAGGATCACCAAAAGCTGAGGATGCCTTAAAAAAGCTATTAATGGCTGCAGTATTATGTAATAATTCAAAGCTTAATAAATGCGACTCAAAATGGACTGTAAACGGAGATCCTACTGAGGGAGCGTTACTTTCAGTTGCAAGAAAATATAATATTGATAAAGAAAGTTTAAAAAAAGATTATCCTCGATTAAAAGAAATTCCCTTTGATAGTTCAAAGAGGTATATGACAGTAGTTGTAGATACTCCCGAAGGGAAAGTTGCCTACTGTAAAGGCTCATTAACAATAATTCTAGGAAAGTGTAAAACCATTAATATTAATGGTGAAGAAAGACTTCTTACCTCTGAGGACACAAATAAGGTAAGAGATATAAGTGAAAAAATGGGAGATGAAGCATTAAGAGTAATCGCCTTTGGATATAAAAATTTAAGCACTCAAAATGGAGAAAAAAATATTAATAAACATTTTGTTTTCATGGGTTTAATAGGTATGGAGGATCCACCAAGAGAAGGTGTAAAAGAATCTATAAAAAAATGTCATCGTGCAGGTATTAAAGTCGTAATGATAACTGGTGATAATAAAAATACTGCTGCCGCCATTGGAAAAGAACTTGGTTTACTAAAAGATGGGCTTGTAATTTCAGGCTTGGAACTTGACCAAATGTCAAAGGAAGAACTTGATAGCAAAATAGATAAAATTCAAGTTTTTGCAAGAACATCTCCAGAACAAAAATATAGAATAGTAAAGGCATTTAAAAAATTAGGATTTGTAGTTGCCATGACAGGTGATGGAGTTAATGATGCACCTGCTATAAAGGAAGCAAATATAGGAATTGCAATGGGTGGAAGTGGTAGTGATGTAGCAAAGGATGTTGCAGATATAACACTCGTAGACGATAATTTTTCAACTATAGTTGCTGCAATTGAGGAAGGTCGTAATGTTTCTATCAAAATCAGAAATGCAACAAAATATTTAATTACAGGAAGCATTGGAGAAATATTAGCCTTATTAATAACTTCTACAACTACAGGTATACTCCCTCTAATTTCTATACAAATCCTATTCATGAATGTTATTTGTGAAACCATTTTAGGAGCCCCATTAATCATTGAAGACTCCACAGAAGATGTTATGTCTCAGGAACCACTAAAACCAGATGCACCTCTTATTGATAAAGAATTAAGTATAAGTATTGCAAAAAGAAGCTTAGGTATAGGACTAACAACTTTTGCAGCATTTAAGGGTGCAATGTTTTTAGGCTTAGGAATTAATAGAGCTAGAACATTAGCCTTTTCCAATCTTATTATTACACATATTATTAATGTTTATGATTGCAAAACTGGTGATAAATTGTCAAATAAATATATGAATATAGCTGCTGCTTCTTCTGTGGCTATGCTTGCAGGTACCATTTACTTGCCATTTATAAGTCGGTACTTTGAAATGGTACCCCTAAAAGTTATTGATTTAGCAGCAATAGGTGTATTATCAAACATGAGTAGATTGTAATACATCTAAATCTCATAAAAAAAGATTATGAAATTAGTAAACTGGTACCTATAATTCAACATAGGTACCAGTTTATAACTTCGCAATCTTTTTTTATTATTTATAAAGTCATACATAACTTATCTAATTATCAATTATTTCAGATACTCTTGGTGTAAATCCTTTTTCTGCCCACTCCTCCTTCATATGATGGACCTTTTCTTTAATTCCGTCGTTATTTTCAATTACAAGATCACAAAATGCTTCCTGACTATTGATTAGTTCTTTACCTCTTCTATCAACCCTTGTATAAATTCCATCTTTATTTAAAATTCTAGCTTTTTCAGTATCTAATAATGAAATTTCCAAAATATCTTTTATTCTATTTCTTGCTTTCTTATCTTCAATTGGGAATAAAAGTTCTACTCTCCTGTCTAAATTTCTAGTCATCCAATCTGCACTCGATAAATATATTCCCTCCTGTCCATCGTTATAAAAATAGAAAATACGACTATGCTCTAAAAATCTTCCTACAATGCTCCTAACAGAAATATTTTCACTCACGCCCGGTATTCCAGGTTTAAGACAACAAATACCACGTACTATTAAATCAATTTTCACTCCTGCAGTAGATGCTTCAAATAAGGCTTCAATAATTTGCATATCAACTAAGGAATTTACCTTTGCAACAATTCTCGCCTTTTTACCGTTTTTAGCATTTTCAGCTTCCTCAAGTATCATTTGCAAAAATCTATCTCTTAACTGTAATGGAGCGAGGCTAACTTTATATAAGGATGTTGGCTTAGAGTTTCCCGATATCATATTAAATAGAGCAGATGCATCTGCTCCAAAATAAGGATTTGCTGTAAATAAGCCTATATCTGTATAAAGCTTAGCAGTAACATCATTGTAGTTTCCTGTCCCCATATGAACATAACGCTTAATTCCATCTTCTTCTCTTCGAACTACAAGTAATATCTTACAATGAGTTTTTAACCCAACTAGGCCATAAATTACATGACATCCTGATTCTTCTAATTGCTTTGCCCAAAGTATGTTATTACTC
>DHIM01000141.1:8276-18164 GCA_002403785.1 Clostridium sp. UBA4746 | reverse complement strand
GCCCAAAGTATGTTATTACTCTCATCAAATCTTGCCTTAAGCTCCACCAATACTGTAACTTGCTTCCCCATCTCTGCAGCCTTTACTAGAGCTCGTATTATAGGTGACTTACCACTTACACGGTATAATGTATGTTTTATTGCAAGAACATCAGGATCAACAGCCGCTTGCTTTACAAGCTCTACAATTGGATCAAATGATTCGTATGGATGATGTAATAATATATCCTTCTCTGCAATAGCTTTAAAAATATTATCATACTTTAAAAATAGTTTTGGTGATTGTGGTTTTATAGGCTTATATTCTAATTTTTCATAACCCTTAATTCTTCCCATTTTCATTAAAAAAGTTAAATCTATTTGACCATTTATTATATACTCTTGCTCTTTTGAGATTTCAAGCTCTCTCTCAAGTGTTTTAAGTAGCTTATCATTCATACCCTTTTCTATTTCAAGACGTACAGCCTTACCCCATTTACGCTGTTTTAAAGATTCCTCAATTGCTTCTAGCAAATCCTCTGCGCCTTCTTCATCTAAAGCCATGTCTGCATTTCTAGTAATGCGATAACAACTTGCATCTATAATTTCGTGTCCGCTAAAAAGAGAACTTAAATTCATTTTAATAATATCTTCTAAAAACATAAATGCCATTCCTTCTTCATCTGGAACTTTTACAAGTCTATCAAACACAGATGGAGCCTTTATTGTTGCAAATATATTTTCATCCTTGTTATCTTTAAGGAGAACTGCAATATTCAGGCTTTTATTGGATATTAGTGGAAAAGGACTACTTTGATTAACCACCATAGGCGTTAATACTGGAAAAATGTTTTTCAAATAATAATTTTCAATGTATTTAGTTTGTTCTTCACTTAAATCATTAAATTTTAAGAATTTAACTTTTTCTTTTTTTAAACTCTTTTTTAATGAGCGATTGTAACAGTTAATTTGATCGTAAACAAGTCTATGTACTAATATTCCTATTTGTTTCATTTGCTCAATTGGAGTAAGTCCGGATGGGTCTTTTTTATCAAATTCAGCTGTAATCTGATCTGATAGCGAACCAACTCTAACCATAAAAAACTCATCTAAATTTGAACTTACAATAGCTGCAAATTTTAACCTTTCAAACAATGGATTATTTGTATCCTGTGCTTCTTCAAGTACACGTTCATTAAACTGAATCCAGCTTAATTCCCTACTAATAAAATATTTAGGCAATGAATAAACAGTCATTTTTTCTCCCCCTTTATATTATTGGTTTTACACCAATTACTTCTTCAAAAAAATCCACATGTCTTGAAAAATTCCATTCTTCTAAAATAAGATCACTATCAGCTCTTAAATTAAAAAACAAATTATCCTTAGTTCCTAATAATTTAAGTTCTTTTATCTTTTGCATATGTGATATATCTAAAGCTTCTGAAAGCTTTAATATTGCAGCTAATGTAGATACAACCATTTTATTTTCATCACTTAAGTATCTATAATTTTTATGAACTTCTGTTGGAATAGCCTCAGAGTGGTATCTAGCTGCATTTGCTATAAGCTCAAGTTCTATATCTGAAAACCCAATAATACTCTGAGCTCTTATTACATTATAAGAATGTAAATTATGATTATTAGCACTTATAAAATTACCCACATCATGAAGTATAGCTGCAACCTGCAAATAAAGCCGTTCCCTATCGCCTAGCTTATGTAACTTTTTGGTATGATCAAAAATCTCAAGCGAAAATTTCTCAACAAAAAATGCATGTTCTTTATCAATCTGATATTTTTCACCTATATACCAAACAGAGCTAATGATATCATTTATTAGTTCTTTTTTACGTGGTATATTTAGTATCTCATCGGATAAATCATATAAAATTCCTTGCCTCAGTGATAACTTAGGAATTTGAATTCCTTTTGCCTTAGTTATTTTAAGGAAGCAATAAAAAATTAGTATAGAAGGAAGCAGGAGTTCTGCCGTTTGATTAGAAAGCCCAAATGTGGTTTTAATTTGAAAATTATCCATATCACCAATTTCCTTTGTTAATTCTAGCAATTCTTCTTTTTTAATAAAATAATCTTTCTTACTAATTCCTTTCTTTTTCCTTATAATTCCACAAATTGTGTTTAATTCTCCGCCTAGACCTAAAAAATGATAAATTTCAAATTTTTGTATTCTAGATTTTAGTGCATATATTTTACTCTCTATATACTGCTCCATAGTCTCAGAAAATTCAATTGTCTTTGTTTCTAAATCCGATAGGGCTTCTCTTATTTTTAGAGACCCAACCTTTACGTGCTCAGTGAATTTTAATTTACCATCTTCATATATTGCTGTCTCAACCGCACCAGAGGTAATGTTAACAATTAAAGATTGCTCTGATTTTTTAATATCTATTAAGCTTAAATGATTACTAACGGCCTTTAGCATAAAAAATTGCTCTTCTGCGATATTTATTGACTTTATATTTAAACCTGTTCTTAGTCTTATTTGTTCTAGAACATATTGCTTGTTCTTAGCTTCTCTAATACCACTGGTTGCTACAGCTTTGTAATACTTGATTTTATAATCCTTCATAAGCCTCACAAACCCTTTTAGATCATCGCAGGTCTCATGTATTGTCTGCACGGAAATTCTGGTTAAAGAAAATGTATCCTTACCAATTTTCGTAGGCTTTACTACATCTTCTAAAATTTTTACTTCACCCTGTGTATTTATTTCCCCAATTGTCATTCTTAAATAATTAGCACCTACGTCAATAGCCGCAATTATTTTCCATGCTCGTGCGATGCCCATAAAAACTCTCCTTTGTGTATTAAAATTAACATACCTACATATATTATATTACTATAACGTTTATTTTTATACAATAATGTGTATTTTATTTAACCGAACCTTAATGATAACAAAATAGTTCTATAAGATGGTCATTCTCATTAATACTTGCAAATACCATAAATATTAACTATTATAGTTATATGTTCTATAACCAACCACTTTTTAAAGGAGAATGATAATGAAAAAAATTGGAATTATTGACATTGGATCAAATTCAATACGTCTAGTAATTGTTCAGATAAATAATGATAATTCTTTTAGTGTAACAGACGAAATAAAAGAAAGTGTTCGTTTAGGCAAAGATATGACTATTAACGGAGGCTTAAATCCTTTTAGAATTGATAAGGCCCTTTATACTTTATCTTTCTTTAAAAGGTTATGTATTATTCAAAATACAACTGAAATTTTAGCTGTCGCAACAGAAGCTGTCCGTAAAGCAACGAACCAAACAGAATTTTTAAAACTCGTTAAATTAGAATTATCCATAGATATTAGAGTTTTGACTGGTGTAGAAGAAGCCTATTATGATTATTTTGGAGCTATTAATAGCATGGATTTTTCTGATGCGCTTATAATGGATATCGGTGGAAGTAGTTCAGAACTTATCTTAGTTAAAGATAAAAAATTAAAATATTCTATAAGTTTACCTTTTGGTGCTATAAACCTTACAGAAAAATTTTCACTTCTTAAAGTTATGAATGATAAAAGTGAAACTGCCATCAAAAATTTTCTAATTTCACTATATAAAGATGTTCCTTGGTTAAAGGAAGTTAAGAATGTACCTATTATAGGAATTGGGGGTACTATAAGAAATATTGGTAAACTTCATCAGAAAAAAACTAATTATCCTATAGATAATCTGCATAATTATATAATTCCTACAAGTGAAGTTATTGCTATCTACGATCAAGTTAAGGTTAAAACTTCCTCCCAAAGAAAAAAACTTAAGGGACTTTCAAAGGAAAGAGCTGATATTTTTGTTGGTGCCACTGCAGCTTTAGTAACATTAATTGAGTATCTTAATATAGAGGAACTCCTTGTTAGTGGAAGCGGACTTCGCGATGGCTTAATATATGAATATATTTTCAAGAGCAATATACCTTTAATTAATGTTCTTGATTTCTCACTAAAAAATCAATTACTTAATTATAAAATTGATCTTAAACATCCAAGCCACGTGTGGATGTTAACTAAAACTTTGTATATTGGACTTAATACAATTACTAACATTACAATAAATCCTTACAAAATTTTAAAAACAGCAGCTATGCTTCACGACATAGGAATTCTAATAAGTTATTTTGACCATCATAAGCACTCCTCATACATGATTGCAAACTCTAAAATTAATGGACTTACTCATAAAGAACAACTAATGGCATCATACATAGCTGCACTCCATAGAAAAAATGAATTTAAAATAAACTTAAAATTATATCAGAATCTTATAACTAAACAAGATTTGGAAATTATAGATAAGCTAAGCATATTATTGCGAATTTGTGAAAGTTTAGATAGATGTTTAAATGGGAATATAAAAATGGTTAGTTGTAGCATAGAATCGGATACTGTCACTATATCTGTTGATGCAAAAGCAGACCCACTATTAGAAATAAGTGCAGCCGTAGACTGCTCTTCATCATTTGAAAAAATATACAATAAGAAATTAGTTATTAAATAAAAAATAAGCATGTTATCCATTTTCTTAACATATACTTTATAGGGTTAAAATATCTGAAATAAAGCACCTTATATTTAAAGGAGGATGACATGCTTAATATTGCAAACTATTTAAATAACGACGAACTTTTTAAAGTTTTAGATAAATATAATGTATTTGACATAGGATCTCATGGTAAGAAAGTCTCATATTGTGCCTTGCGTATATTTGATTCATTAAATCCATACTATGAACTTAAAGACGAAGAAAGAAATCTCCTTCATTATAGCTCTATTCTTCATGACATAGGCTATTTTATTAACAAAGAAAACCATCATCAACATACCAAATATATTATCTTGAAGGAACCCCTTCTCAATAATATTCCAAGAAATCTAAGAGTCAACTTAGCACTTATTGCAAGTGGTCACGGAAAATATATTGATGATTGCATACATTCTTATTCATATAAAGAAAAAGTTACAATACTTAAATTAATATCTCTGCTTAGAATTGCAGATTGCCTTGATCATAAACATAATCTCCATGTTTCACTAGAAAAGGTTGAAATGAAAAACGGAACTTTAAATATTAATATTAAAGGAGAAGCTTGTGACTTGATAGTAAAAAAATTCAAAAAGAGGTCCTCCTTGTTTACAGATATATATAATATACCAATATACATGGACTGCTCATAAAAGTCATCTACTTTGCATGTAGATGCCTTTTATGTTAATGTTTTATATTAATATGAGTATTTATTAATACTATATAAAGTTTAATAACTTTTGACATACAAGACCACTATTATCTTCTTTAATAGAAATACGATATAAAAATCTATCATTAATTAAAGTTTGCACACAAACACCATCAGAGAAAACCAAATAGTTCTTTCCCTGAAACTCAAACTTATTCTCATTACCCTTAACAGTATCAATCATAAGTTTATTAAAGGTGCTAACCTTTTGAATAGAAGAATTTTTCTCAATATCAATTATCATAACATCGCCCCTTATGAATTATTATATTTATTTTCATTTTATCATTATAATTTATAATATGCTATAATTTAAATGATTATGTCGAAATAATTTATGTGGAAATGAATTATTTCAACAATGATATTCTCTTCATGTTATCTTTATATAATAATGTTAAACTAAATTTAAATACTATGCTTATAGTACATAATTTAAATGGAGGTTACAAATGAAACGTTTAAAACAATGGTATGACAATTTTTTAAGAAAGATGGAAAAAGCCAATAAAGAAAGTTTTGGTGATGAAAAATTAGGTTGTTGTGGACTAAACTCCAAGCAACAAAAAAAAAAGGTTAAGAAAAACCCTAAAGTTTAAGAGCTTTAGGGTTCGTTTTTTAAAACTGCTAGGGTCAATGTTTTACTAATATTTAAATTGTACTACAACTATTTCTAATAATTAGTTGTGTTTTTAATTTAATTCTACTAACCTTCTGATTACTATTTCCAATCAAGTCCAAAAGCATTCTTGAAGCATTTTCTCCAAGTAAATACATATTTTGATCTACTGTTGTAATCTTGGGTTCAACTAAACTTGATATACAAATATTATCAAACCCAATTATAGAAACATCCTTTGGCACATCAAATTTCAATATTTTACAAGCATTTAAAACCCCAAGTGCCATTAAATCATTACAAGCAAATACTGCTATAGGTGCTTTAAGTTTTTCTAATTCTTTACTCATTATATTCATTGTCCCATCAACGCTTTCATAACTATTTCCTTCACCAATATTTATAATTTTCTTATTAGCAGTTAATTTATTTTCTTCCATAAATTTATTGTAAACGTCCTCTTTTATATCGTATGAATAACTTTCTTTTCCTCTTACAAATATTATATTTTTATGACCAAGTTCCAATAGATATTGTATCGCCTGTCTTGCACCACTTGCCTCATCATTAAGTACAAAATTACAGTTAATATTAGTATTATATCCATTAATTGATACTAAAGGTATATCTTTTCCCACTGTTTCGTAAAAACCATTTTTCATATTTTCCGTTTTGGGGTCGATAACTATAATACCATCTACTTGCCTTCCCATAAGGGATTTTATATATTTTATTTCTTCTGATGCATTATCATCTGTATCACAAAGATAAATAGAATAACCATTTATTCTAAGTTCGTATTCTATAGCTTTAATTACAGTTGGGAAGAAAAAATTATTTATTCCTGGAACTATAATTCCAATTGTTTTTGTATTTTGACAAATTAAAGATCTAGCCAATGTATTAGGACTAAAATTTAATTTTTTTACAGCTGCTTCAACTCTAATTTTGGTTTCCTCTTTAACAGGATAATTTTTATTAATAACCCTTGATACTGTACTCATAGAAACATTAGCTTCCCTTGCAACATCCTTTATATTTACTTTCATTGTAGCCTCCCTATAAAATCAGTAAATTTACACATGCTAGAGTAACATTAATTAATTACTCATACATATAAATTTTACTAGTTAATTTAAATGTTGTAAAGAGAGCTGTCTCAAAATTTTATCTTGAGGTAGCTCTTTAATGTTAATATATTTAATTATTGATTTAAATTAGCTTTAACTTGATTCTTTTTTATTTCACACAAAACTATAGACGTTCTCTGTTACTACACAAATTAGTTTTCTTTTCCTAATGATACTTCTAATTCTTTTACTATTTCAGCGTGTTTCTTTTCTGTTAATTTAATTTTGAATAAGAAGATAACACCGGAGATAATCATTAATGCTGCTGGCAAATAGAAAGCATACATTTTAAATGTTACAATACCTTGAGATGTTATATCACGTGCTTGTGCATTTCCAATCATACCACACGTTACTGATATGAAACCTACGATGCCATTAGATAAAGCACCTGCGAGTTTATCTAATAATGGACGAAGAGATAAAGTTACTGCTTCATTACGAACTCCATTTTTCCATTGTCCATATTCAACTGAGTCACTGAGTGTCATAAGCACTGATAGAAAAATTAATTGATACGGAAAATAGAAGAATACTAGACCTATAATAATAACTGCTATTGAACTTGGTGATGCTATGGAAAGTATCAAATATCCAATTACCATTAATAAAATACCAATTATGTAAACGTATTTTCTCGAAATAAATTTAGTGATAATTGGGTAAAGTGGAACAGATACAATGCCACAAATTGCAGCTATAATACCTACAATTGAAAAAGCTGATATATTTCCGATTACATATTGGAAGTAAAGCATTAATACGGCTGTTGTAGCTACAAAACCAATAGCAAATATAAGATAAGCTAGTGCCAACCACATTAATTGGTCGTTTTTAGTAATTGCAATAAAGATATCTTTAAGTGAAGTTTTTCCTTGTTGCTTACGTAAAAGACTTTCTTGTTCTTTTGTGCCAAGAGCTACAATCCAACTTGTAACACCATAGATTAATGCAGCTATTAAACCAAAAGCGAACCATCCGCTAGATCCTTGACCAGAGTGACCAGTAGCTTTTAAGGTAAAGAATGAAACTATAGGAATTACTGCCAATGTTGTTCCGTTTGCCCCTAATGATGAAGCGAAACGGCCGAATGTTGCTAATTTTCCACGTTCTCTCGAATCTTCACTAAGTGCAGGGATTATTGACCAAAATGCTATATCTTTAAATGAATAAGAACAGTCTAAAATGATGAAAACAATGATAAATAGAATTGTAAATAAAGTTTGGTTACTTGTAGCTAGTCCAAAGAAGTTGGTAAATAGCATTGCTAAGCAAATTGCACTGATTGTTCCACCAATACAAAGCCATGGACGGAATTTTCCCCATCTAGTTTTAGTGTTGTCTATAATGCTACCAATAATTGGATCAAAGATAATTTCAACTAGTCTGATACCTACAACTAATGAGGTAACTAACCCTATCATTTTCATCTGAGTTGCCTTTGGAGCTCCTTCAAACATAGATTTTGTAACGAAAATCATGAAATATGTTGATAATGTACCGTAAAAAATATCATGGCCAAATGCACCTGCTGCAAATGCAAATCTTTGTTTCATTTGTTTCACTTGTTTCATTTTTATTCACTCCTTGTATATTTGATAGTATTAACACTATCTTTGTCTTATTTGTTTGAATCCTTGCCTTAGCAAGGATTTAAGCTACTTTTTTTTTATAATTCATCTCCATGTTTTTATTTAACTAATAAATTGGTTTTTCATAAACTACAATTATTCTACTCTATGAACCCCTTCACCAATTCCTGTGGAATAAAATGTTGGTTCGTATCCAATTCTCTTTGTATATTCTCTTTTTACTATACTCGTAAATAAATCTACTTTGTCCTTTTCAACTACTGCAATTGCACATCCTCCGAAACCTGCACCTGTCATTCTTGCACCTATGCAACTATCACTAAACAATGCTTCTTCTACAATAGCGTCAAGCTCTTTCCCAGTAACTTCATATAAATTTTTTAATGAATTATGAGATTCTACAAGCAACCTTCCAAATTCAATAAGATCCCCACTATTTAAACAATTAAATGCGCGAATTACTCTTGCATTTTCATAAACTGAATGTTTTGCTCTATTTTTAATTTTCTCATCAGTAAATAAATATTCTAGCTCATCAAACTCTTCTGGTTTTAATTGGCATATATCTTTTACATCCTTGACTTTTTTTATTATTTCTAATGCTTTTTCACACTCAGCTCTTCGCTCATTATATTTTGACTCAGCTAGTGCACGTCTTTTATTCGTGTTCATAATTACAATTTCATAATTCAAAAGGTTTACATCAGCATAATCATATTCTAATGTTTGACAATTTAAAAGGATAGCTTTTGCTTTCTTACCCATTCCAATTGCAAATTGATCCATAATCCCACAATTAACACCTACAAAATCATTTTCAGCTTTTTGTGACATCTTTACTATGTCTATCATGCCAATGTTACTATCATTAAATAAATTGTTTATAATTTCACCTGTAAGAACTTCAAGAGACGCAGATGACGATAGTCCTGCTCCGTTTGGTATATTACCACTTATTAAAATATCCATTCCTTTAACGACATGTCCACTATCGAGCATCACCTTAATTACCCCTTTAGGATAATTAGCCCAGTCATCTTTGGCATCGTTATTTATTGGATCATTCAAATTCATGGTAACCTTTAAATCAAAATTAGTGGAAGCAAAATTAATTTTGTTATCATTTCTTACTTTCACTAATCCATAAGTTCCAAAATCTAAAGCACATGGAAAAACGAATCCACCATTGTAGTCAATGTGCTCTCCTATAAGATTAATTCTTCCTGGCGAGAAAAATGTAGATTCACTATTTTCACCATAAATTTTTGTAAATATCTCATGAAGTTTTTTAATAT
>DHIM01000141.1:7301-8228 GCA_002403785.1 Clostridium sp. UBA4746 | reverse complement strand
GTTTTTTAATATCCATTGTATTACCCCCAAATTTTTTAGTAGTACATTTTTCAGTATAATTAACAGCTTAAAAAGCTGCTAATTTTGTGTAATTAATTTATATTTCTCATATGCAGTTCTTAATTCAATAGCTGTTTCTTCAACTGCTGTAGGATTACATGCCGCCCAAGCGCCCATTTCCGATGAAGCATAATATTTGATTTTTTCTTTGGATCTTAATGGTGGATAAAATTCCACATGGAAATGATAATAATCGTCATAATTCCCATATTCCTCAGAATTTACAGGTGCTTGATGTATGCACATCATATAAGGAAATTTCTTATCAAATAAGCAATCAAATGTTCCAGAAACTTTTTTTAATATATCTGCAAAATTTTCTTTTTCACTTTCATTAAAATCAATCATTTTGCTTAAGTGATTTTTACTTACAATAAATATTCCATAAGGATAATCTGTGAAAAATGGTAAGTATGCTAAGAAATCTTCATTTTCCATAACTATCCTTTTCTTAAATTCTATTTCTTCCTTGTTCATTTTGCATATTAAACATTCATTATTTTCATTGTAATATTCTCTAGATGTATCTAATTCAGTTTTTATTTTTAATGGCATTTCTGAATATGCATATATCTGACCATGAGGATGAGGCATTGTTACCCCTACTTCTGCTCCTCTATTTTCAAATTCAAAAATGTATTTCACTCTATTATCTTTACTTAATTCTATAAACCGCGCGCACCATAAATCTACAAGTTTTCTTACATGAGGTAATGGAAGTTCACTCAAAGTTTTTGTATGCTCTGGCGAATAAAGGATAACTTCACATTTTCCATAGGCCTCTTTTGTTTTATAAAATTCTGAACCAACACTATCAGGAACTGGTGGTTCTTTTGATAACGCAGGGAAATCGTTATCATATTCGTG
>DHIM01000141.1:0-7149 GCA_002403785.1 Clostridium sp. UBA4746 | reverse complement strand
GGGAAATCGTTATCATATTCGTGGACATCGTATGTGTCAGGTACATTACCAGAACCAGGACAAAATGGACACCAGTCCTTTGGCATTTGTGGTCTGTTCTGTCTATTTGAGGCAACCATTACCCAATCTTTCAATAGTGGGTTCCATCTTAATTCTGCCATTTTCATCATCAACCTTTCTTTAGAAAACCTTTTCTATGTTTATAAATTTAATACGTACTTTTACAAGTACGCCTACTTAACTAAAATTATTTATATGTAATCATCATAGAAAACCTTTTCTTTTATGGTTTTATATTAACATATACATTTTAATATTACAATACAATTTTATTTAGATCTTTATAATAATTAATTTTTCTTCATAAAAAAAGATAGTAAAAACTTATTTTAAAGTTTTTACTATCTTTTAAATTTATGCTTTATTTATATACTATTTTAAATTTACTAGTAGTTCTCCTGCCTTCACCTGTTGTCCTTCCTTAACATTAATTGACTCAATAACACCCGAAGCTGAAGCTATAACCCTAGTCTCCATCTTCATAGCCTCAACTACCATTAATTGTTGATTTTCAGTTACTGTATCCCCTTCTGCTACTAGGATGGATATAACAGTTCCTGGTATAGGAGATCCAACCTCTAAAGAATTTGATGGATCCGCCATTTCTGACATTGCAAAATTTTGAGCGACCTTGTTGTTTCGGTCTTTAATTTTTATTTCTCGTCGATTTCCATCAACCTCGAAAACAAGTACTTTGTTACCTTCTAAATCCAATTTACTAATGTGAAGCAACTTTATCATATGGGTTTTTCCATCAGCAATTTCGGCTTCACAGGTTTCACCCTCATTAAGTCCGTGGAAATAAACATCACTTCCAATTCTACTTAAATCTCCATATTCCTGAATATATTTTATATAGTCATCGAATACATCAGGGTACAATGAGTAACTCAATATATCTTTTTTATCAGGAGTTATATTAAATTTTTCTATTAAGTGTTTCTCTATCTTAACGAAATCTTCAGCTGGAAGTAATTCACCCGGTCTACATGTAATTGGTTCTTCACCCTTTAAAACTAACTTCTGAAGCTTTTCTGGAAAGCCTCCCATTGGTTGACCCATCATTCCTTTAAAGAATGCAACAACTGAATCTGGGAAAGACATTTTAATTGCTTTTTCATATATATTTTCTGGTGTAAGGTCATTTTGAACCATAAATATTGCAAAATCGCCAACCATCTTAGAGGATGGAGTTACCTTTACAATATCCCCCACCATGTCATTTACTTCTTTATACATTTCTTTAATTTCATTAAATTTATGTCCAAGACCAAAACTCTCCACCTGAGGTTTAAGATTAGAGTATTGACCTCCTGGAATTTCGTATCTGTAAATTTCAGCAGAACCAGAATTTAAATCTGATTTAAATTTATCATAAACTGGTCTTACAGCATCCCAATAATCTGAAACTCCCTGGATTCCTTTGAGATCTATTCCAGTATCCCTGTCAGTATTTTTAAGTGCTGCGACAACTGAGTTTAATGCTGGTTGACTTGTAAGTCCTGACATACTGTTAAAAGCAGTATCTACAATGTCAACTCCTGCTTGCGCTGCCATTAAAACTGTAGCAACTCCATTTCCCGTAGTATCGTGGGTATGAAGATGAATAGGCATTCCTACTTCTTGCTTTAACGCATTAACTAGCTTAAAGGCAGCATGAGGTTTAAGTAATGCAGACATATCTTTTATCCCTAAAATATGAGCTCCTGTTTTTTCAATTTCCTTTGCAAGCTTTATATAATAGTCCAAATTATATTTATCTTTTTTATCATTTAAAATGTCACCTGTGTAACAAATGCAAGCTTCTGCAACCTTACCACTTTTGATAACCTCTTCAATTGAAATTTCCATTCCTTTTAACCAGTTTAGAGAATCAAAAATTCTAAAAACATCAACACCTGTATCTGCAGATTCTTTAATAAATTCACGAATTATATTATCCGGATAATTTTTATAACCAACTGCATTTGCTCCACGTATAAGCATCTGGAAAAGTACATTAGGAATTTTCTTTCTAAGTTGTGTTAATCTATCCCATGGAGATTCATTTAAATAGCGATATGCTACATCAAAAGTAGCGCCTCCCCACATCTCAAGAGAAAATAAATCTGCTCCATAAACAGATGTAGCACTTGCTATCTTTAACATATCCTTTGTTCTCACTCTGGTTGCCATTAAGGATTGATGAGCATCTCTCATTGTGGTATCTGTTAGTAATAGTTTATTTTGATTTTTAATCCACTTTAAAAGACCTTCTGTACCCTGGAGATCTAATATTTGTTTTGTTCCACTAAGTTTATTTGGCATTATAATTTTGGGAACTACGGGTACATCATAAAGCTTTTTAATACCATTTGTTTCATTTACCATTTTTTCGCCAATGAATTTTAATACTCTACTTTCTTCATCTGCCTGAGGTGTAATAGATATTAATTCAGGATTTTCTTCAATAAAATTTGTGTTACATTCGCCCTTTAAAAAAGTAGGATGATTTAATACATTAATTAAAAAACCTATATTTGTCTTTACTCCTGTAATTCTAGTTTCCTCTACAGCTCTTATAGACTTCTTTATAGCATCTTTAAAAGTTCTAGACCATGATATGTTTTTTACTAAAAGACTATCATAATATGGACTAATTATGGCCCCAGCAAAACCATTCCCGCCATCTAGCCTTATTCCAAAACCAGAACCTGTTCTATATTCTTCTATTTTCCCAGTATCCGGTGCAAAATTATTAGAAGGATCCTCTGTTGTTATCCGACACTGAATAGAATAGCCACGAATCACAACATCTTCTTGAGAGTTAATACCTATTTCGGGAGAATCTAATGCATAATCTTCTGCTATTAAAATTTGACTTTCAACTATATCAATACCTGTTACCATTTCTGTAACAGTATGTTCAACTTGAATTCTAGGGTTCATTTCTATAAAGTAATGATTTCCATGAGTATCTACTAAGAACTCCAAGGTTCCTGCACTTCTATAATTTACTGATTTAGCTATTTTTAAGGCATCATTGCAGATTTCATTTCTTTTTTCCTGTGATATTGAAAAAGCAGGAGTATACTCTACAACCTTTTGATGCCTTCTTTGAATAGAACAATCTCTCTCATGCAAATGAACAATATTACCAAACTTATCGCCAAGAACCTGTACTTCTATATGTTTAGATTTTTCAAGATATTTTTCAATATAAAGATGGTCGATACCAAAAGCTTTTTTTGCTTCACTTTTAGCACTTGTATAAGAGGAAGCTAATTCGCTTGCGTCTCGTACAATTCTCATACCTCGTCCACCGCCACCAGCAACTGCCTTGAGCATAACAGGATATCCACATTTTTCTGCGAGTATTTTTGCCTCGTCTATTGTTTCAACTTCTTTTTTATCTCCAGGTATAGTAGGAACACCTACTGCATTTGCCACAATTTTAGATTTAATTTTGTCCCCAAGTTTATCCATCATTTCCGCAGTAGGCCCGATGAATTCAATACCTGCTTTAGCACACTTTATTGCGAATTCAGGATTCTCTGATAAGAAACCATATCCTGGATGAATGGCATCTACTCCTTTTTTAAGTGCAATACTAATTATCTCCTCAATGTTTAAATAGGCCTCAACAGGACTTCTGTTTTTCCCAATTAAATAAGCTTCATCTGCCTTAGTTTTAAATAATGAATATTTGTCCTCATTAGAATAAATTGCAACCGTACGAATTCCAAGTTCATTACAAGCTCTAAAAATTCTTATTGCAATTTCACCTCTGTTTGCTACTAGTACTCTTTTAAATTTTCTCACTTTCATTACCCCCTGTTATAGCCTTTTGTCCACTTTGTTATTCATTTATCATTATTCACTAGAATACATGATTTTCACATAAAATGCAATTAAATAAAGATGGTAATGCAATAAACTCATAGTATCATCTAATAACTTAAAGATGATACCCTGAATTTAGCATCCTTTTAACTTATTTGTAACTAATCTTAGATCATCAATAAACAACTTAATATCCTCTTCCTTTGTAGCCCATGATGTTACTAAACGTATAGCTGAATTATCCTTATTAGCTTTTTGCCATGTGAGAAATGAGTACTTTCCTTCAAGTTCCTCAATAATTGCATTAGGCATCATTGGAAATATTTGGTTTGTTGATGAATCAATTAAAAATCCATATCCGCAGTTTCTAATTTCTGTTTTTAAAAGCTCTGCCATAGCGTTTGCATGTTTTGCTAAGTCAAAATAAATATCATCTTTAAATAACTCCAAAAATTGTATCCCAATTAACTTTCCTTTTGCGAGTAACCCACCCTTTTGCTTAATGTAATATCTGAAATCTTCTTTAAGAGAATTCTTACAGATAATAAGAGCTTCGCCTATTAATGCACCATTTTTAGTTCCACCTATATAAAATGCGTCAGTAAGTCCTGGCAAATCTGAAAGCTTTATATCGTTCTCTTTTGAACATAAAGCAGATCCTAATCTTGCCCCATCAATATATAAAATTATATTGTTTTTCTTGCAATATCCATATAAATCTTCTAATTCTTGTTTTTTATATATTGTACCTATTTCTGTTGGGTTTGATATATAAACCATTTTAGGCTTTACCATGTGCTCATCAGTATGCTCATCTATTGCCATTTGTATGTGTTTAGGCTTGAGTTTTCCATCACCTACTTTTATTGATATAATTTTGTGTCCTGTCGCCTCTATTGCACCCGTTTCATGAACTAATACATGTCCTGTATTTGCTGAAATAACAGCTTCATGTGGTCTTAAAAAAGCAGAAATAGCAGTAAGATTTGTTTGAGTCCCACCACAAAACATGTGAATATCAACATCACTGCGTTTTAATTTATCCTTTAATAGTTTAATTGCACCTATAGAATATTTATCTTCGCCATACCCATCTGTCTGCTCCATATTTGATTCCATTAAAGCTTTCAATATATTTGGGTGAGCTCCTTCACTATAATCATTTTTAAAACTATACATAAATTTACTTCTCCTTCTATTATCATTGGCTTATTTATATATCTAAATTAGATTATGTTTTTTTACATTTTTAGGTTTCTGTATCTATTATATGTTGCCATTATTTCTTGTTTTCTAGGCATTGCTAAACTTCCACTTCCACCTTTTAATATATCCATTGATATTAAGCCATTTTCTTCTATTTGACCAATTATATTATCTACCATGCTTGCAAAATTTAAACCTTTATTCATAATACTCGATTCCGCCCATTTCATGATTAAGCCTATAGCATTCAATTGCTCATTATCAACTACTTGCTCAACTGCTCTTAAGTCTATTTCTTCTCTATTAATGCTTAAAACACTTAACCCTATTGCTTTAATCTTAATACCTTTATCGTTAGTTGCAATATTTCCAGCTTTAATCACTCTGTTGAAAACAATTTCTATTTTTAAATCTCTATTATTAACTCTTTTTGTAATATTGCCCAAGCTAAGCCTTTTAGCCTCTTTTGTAACGTCCTTAACCTCATAATTATCCAATTGAATAACGGAATCCGCCACATCAAAAAAGTCTCCTGAGCTTCCTACTACAATTATTGTTGAAATACATTTTTGTTTATACATTGGTCCAACTATTTCAATAAATGGGGTGATTGGTTCCTTTTCTGAGCAAACTAATTTTTGCATTAGATCATCTCTCATCATGAAGTTAGTGGCTGAAGTATCTTCATCTATTAAAAATACCTTAGCTCCACTTTCTATCCCCTCTATAACATTTGCGGCTTGTGATGTACTCCCACTTGCGTTCTCTGTACAAAATTTCACAGTATCTTTCCCATTAGGCAAGTTACTTATAAATAGTGATATATCCGTTTTAGTTATGCATCTACTATCTTCTGCCCTCACTTTTAAGGCCGATCCATCAGTTATAACAAACTCTCTACCATCACCTTCAATGTGATCATAAACTCCAAGCTCTAAAGCTTTAAGTAACGTAGACTTACCGTGATATCCTCCACCTACAATAAGCGTTATCCCTTTCTTAATACCCATACCACAAACTGTGCCTTGGCTCTTAGTATTAAATTCTACTTCTAGTTCTTTAGGTGAGACAAATGCTATGCCACCGCACAATGCTTTTGTAGACACTCCGCTCTCTCTGGGTAACATTGATCCATTAGCTATGAATGCAACAAGTCCTCTACTATTTAACTCCATCCTTATATGTTCTTGATCTTCTACAAGTGTTACTCTGCTTATTAATTTTGCTGGATTTATATTTTTATATATTAATGTTTTCTCAACAATGTTTGGTATAATATTGTATAAAATTTTCGCAAGTTCTCTTGATAGAACACTTCTTCCTCTTGCTGGAAATCCGATATAAAATCTTGCCTCTATTTTATTCTCATCTATAATTATTGAAGTTCTATTTAATATTTCCTGTGGGCATTTACTTATAGCAATTAAACCACTCTTCCCAGATCCTAAAACCTTTTGTGAGTACTTATTTATATTATAATAAAATTCTCTTGTTAAATAATCGGCTACTGCAGTATTTTTATTTTTATTATTAAAAATTTCCTTTGGGAATTTAGCGATATTCTGGTCTACTATTACCCTGATTCTTGATGGCGATGCAAAAGGATCACCTTGAACATGATCAATACAAAGGACAAAACTTCCAAAATCATACTCTCCAGCTATTTCCTTATACAGCCTATAGCTTTTCCCATCAATTCTGTCTAATTCTTTTTTTAACACTTCAGAATCTTTCATGTATGTCTCCCTTTATTCCTTTATAAAGTATTTTTCTCTCCTAATTATATAAAGAAGTTACTAAACTATAATTATTTTGTTTAGTAACTTTCCAATCTCTCATGCAACATCTTTCTATTTTAATATACCTTTTATTAATTATACACATCTTTAATTGTTGTATCAACAATTATGCAAAATTCGACAAGATTTTTTTCACAAAGTATAAGGAGGGTGTACACCCTCCTTATACTTTGTTTAATTATTCTAGTATTTATTCAATACTATCTCTAAAATTTATTGTTCTATATTTGGTAAAATCTAACCATTTATTTAAGAACTTATC
>DHIM01000188.1:7901-8209 GCA_002403785.1 Clostridium sp. UBA4746 | reverse complement strand
GTATTAAACGAGGGAAATACAATTATGTTTCCATTAAAAAACACTAATATACCAATTATAGAGCCTCGAATCATAACTACGAGAATAAATCTTAGTATGGATATACCTTTGGTGGTTTATGAATATTTAAATTGGTCAATTATATCTAATAGGAAGGTGATAATATTTACACCGGATGAGGAAAAAGCTAATGCAGTGTTCAAATATCTAAGTATTTTTAAAAAAAAGTTAAGTGAAAATATATTTTTATTTATTAGCAAAAAAACTGATGATTCTATTAAAGTGAAGTTTATGAATAAAGATAAGGG
>DHIM01000188.1:5757-7792 GCA_002403785.1 Clostridium sp. UBA4746 | reverse complement strand
GAATAAAGATAAGGGGATAATAGTAACTAATGATTTTGAAGAAACTAATTTAGAATTCCATTCAGTTGATGTTATAGTTTATTTTGCAGATAATATTAAATTTAATCATAAGCAATTATTATGTTTATCAAGTAAGGTTGGAAGGTATGAGGATACGCAGGGTGGAGAGGCTATATTTTTAGCGAATGTCGAAACTGTTCAAATGGAAAAAGCAAAAAGTATAGCTAGTAAATTTAATGAGAAAGCGTGGGAAAGAGGATTATTAAATATATAAAAAACATATTTTATTGTTTAGCTCAGCTCATATATTCAGGTGATGAGCAATGTGTGATTTGCAGAGAATACAGCGAAGAAAGTGAAGCATTATGTACTATATGCAGGAAAAAATTGAGGCATTGCATGGATAATTTTTATATTGGCCACAATGAAGAAATATATCCTGTTTGGTCGGTGTTTTATTATTCTAATATAGTTAAAGAGCTAATAATTAGACTTAAATATAAAAGCGATTTTATATGTGGTGAAATCTTAGCTAAATATATGTTAGAACTTGTAAAAAACAGTGATTTACAGTTTGACCTAATCTCTTATGTACCTATGACTAAAAAAGGTTTAAAAAACAGAGGATATAATCAAGGAGAGTATTTAGCAAATTATTTATCAAAATTTTTAAATGTTCCAGTAGTGTGTAGTTTAATAAAAACTGAGAATGTTAAGGATCAAATTGGGTTAAGTGGTGAAGAACGTTGGAATAATATGAAAGAATGTTTTGAAATCCAAAAAAACGAACTTATGAAAAATAAAAATATTTTACTTGTGGATGATGTTATAACTACTGGGGCCACAGCATTTCATTGCGCACGTAGATTAAAAGAAAATGGAGTAAATAATATATTTATATTGACTATAGCCAAAAGTAATGTATAATACTTATTGTAGTAAGTTAGGTTTGTGGTTGAAAGTCGATGCCAGTCGCAGGCGAAACGATCCACGTAAGTTAAACAAAGTTTAGTGAGCATGGTGCGGCTTAGAGGTTAGTCCTGCCGTTTAGTAGACGAGAGTGTGAGTAGTGAGAAGGTAATTCTGGGTAGCAAAAGCTCCAGCAGGCGAGTGTGGGGTCAAAGACCAGGTCAACTAACTTAATATATAAAAACTCCTAATGTAATGTTAGGAGTTTTTATTTTATAAAGTAAATAAAAATATTCATATATTCAATTGGATAGGGGTTTTAGCTTAATTCAATAAATTATCTCATAAAAAAATTAAAACGTAATTCAATAAACAGAGGAATAGTAAGGAATATCAAGAAAATAAACTTTAAATTACTTTAATATCATATGAATTCTGAATTTTAAGGTTGCTATTTAATAATAAAAGTAATAGAATATAAGCATCAAACATACAATATGCTTATATGTAAATATAAAGTAGTATGTGGATATTAGAGAGGGGCTGTACGTATGAAAGTTAAAGTAGTAGGAAAGAACATAGAGATAACAGAAGCCTTGGAAAATATTATAGACAAGAAATTAACAAGATTGGATAAATTCTTCAATCCAGATGTGGAAGCTCAGATAACGTTGAGTGTTCATAAGAATAGACATACTATTGAAATTACAATTCCTTTTAATGGAGTTATTTTAAGAGCAGAAGAGCAAAATGAAGATATGTATACTTCGTTAGATATTGTTGTTGATAAGTTAGAAAGACAAATAAGAAAACACAAAACAAAATTAGAAAAAAGAAATAAAGGAAATTCTCTTAAATTCCAGGGCATACCACAATATGATAATAGTGAAGATGGTGGTTTAGATCCGAAGATTGTAAAGACAAAGAAATTTGCTTTTAAGCCTATGTCTGCAGAGGAAGCAGTACTTCAAATGGAGTTAGTTGGACATAGTTTCTTCGTATATATGAGTGATGGTAGTTCAGAGGTAAATGGTAATTCAGAGGTAAATGTAGTATATAAAAGAAAAGATGGAAATTATGGTTTGATAGAACCAAAATTATAAGATAGAAAAAAAGGATTAAAGTA
>DHIM01000188.1:0-5596 GCA_002403785.1 Clostridium sp. UBA4746 | reverse complement strand
CTTTAATCCTTTTTTAACTCCAAAAGTATGACACGAAAAATCATTCGCAATTAATTTACAAATTATATAAAATCATATAAGTTGAACGGCAACAGTTTAAGTGATATAATTTAATAGTATATTTAGAAAGTCTTTAAATGAATAGTGAGGATGTAAATTATGAAATTTTTTGATAAGTTATTTGGTAGTTATAGTGATAGAGAAATAAAAAGAATAAATTCAACTGTAGATAAAATAGAAGAACTAGATACAAAAATGACTAGTTTAAGTGATGAAGAACTTAAAGCAAAAACAGAAGAGTTTAAAACCGAATTAAGTAACGGAAAGACCTTGGAAGATATATTACCTGAAGCCTTTGCAGTAGTTAGGGAAGCCTCATGGAGAGTTCTTAATATGAAGCATTTTAGGGTGCAACTAATTGGGGGTATAATACTTCATCAAGGAAGAATAACAGAGATGAAAACTGGTGAAGGAAAGACGCTGGTGGCGACGTTACCTTCATATTTGAACGCATTAGAAGGAAAAGGCGTTCATATAATTACGGTTAATGACTATCTTGCAAAAAGAGATAGAGATGATATGGGAAGAATACATGAATTTTTAGGTGTATCTGTAGGTGTAATTGTTCATGATATAGACCAAACACAAAGGAAAGAGGCCTATAATTCAGATATAACATATGGAACAAATAATGAATTTGGATTTGATTATTTAAGAGACAATATGGTTGTTTATAAAGAGGAAAAAGTTCAAAGGGACTTAAACTTTGTAATTGTGGATGAGGTTGACTCTATATTAATAGATGAGGCTAGAACACCACTTATAATATCTGGGGAAGGAGAAAAGTCCACGGATTTTTATAAAGTTGCAGATTATTTTGTCAAAGGGCTTATTAAAGAAGAAGATTACACAATAGATGAAAAAGCTAGTGCTGTTATATTATCTGATGCAGGGATTGACAAGTCAGAGAAGTTCTTTCATATAGAAAATTATGCTGATGCAGAAAATATGGGTATACAGCATCATGTAGTTCAAGCTTTAAAGGCAAACTACATAATGAGGAAAGACAAAGATTACATGGAGAAAAATGGAGAAGTTATCATTGTAGATGAGTTTACAGGAAGACTTATGGAAGGCAGAAGGTATAGTGATGGACTTCACCAAGCTATTGAAGCAAAAGAGAGCGTGAAGATTGAGAAAGAATCAAAAACCCTTGCAACTATAACTTTTCAAAACTACTTTAGAATGTATACTAAATTATCAGGTATGACTGGTACTGCTCTTACAGAAGAAAATGAATTTAGAGAAATATATGGGTTGGATGTATTGGTAATACCTACTAATATGCCGTTGACGAGACTTGATAATGCAGATCTTGTTTATAAAACTGTTAATGGCAAGTATAAAGCAATAGTCGAGGAAATAGTTGAAACCTATAAAACTAAGCAACCGGTTCTTGTAGGTACTGTAAGTATAGAAAAATCAGAGTTAATATCTGAGATGCTTAAAAAGAGAGGAATACCTCATCAAGTACTAAATGCTAAATATCATGAGAGAGAAGCGGATATAATTGCTCATGCAGGATCACTTGGAATGGTTACGATAGCAACTAACATGGCTGGTCGTGGTACGGATATTAAGCTTGAAGAAGGTGTTGTTGGAGTTGGAGGACTCAAGATAATTGGTACTGAAAGACATGAGTCTAGGCGTATAGATAATCAGCTTAGAGGTCGTGCTGGTCGTCAAGGTGATGCTGGAAGCTCAAGGTTTTACATATCATTAGAAGACGATTTAATGAGGATATTTGGTTCTGAAAGGCTTCAAGGGGTTGTAGAAAAATTAGGATTAACCGACGAGGATGCAATTGAAAGCAAAATGGTAAGTGGGGCTATAGAAAGCGCTCAAAAGAAGGTCGAAGGAAATAATTTTGATATAAGAAAAAACGTTGTTCAATATGATGATGTAATGAACCAACAGAGAGAAATAATTTATAGACAACGAACTGAGGTACTTCAAGGAGAAAATATAAAAGGTCAAATTGAAGACATGATAAAAGATGTTGTTTTTTCTGCAGTTGATTCACATATTAGTGGGCTTGAGGAAAGTTTTGATGAAGAATTAGTTAAGTTAGTTAGTTATCTTGAAGAAATATATCTTCCGAAGGATATGATTTCACCTGAAGAACTGGCTAAAACAACTAATGATGAAATCAAAGAGACTCTTTTAGGTGTAGCTAATAAAATTTATGCAGAGAAAGAAGAACAGTTTGGCGAAGAACAAATAAGAGAAGTTGAAAGAGTTATTCTATTAAGGGTTGTAGATAGTAAATGGATGGATCATATTGATGCAATGGAGCATTTAAAGCAAGGTATTGGGCTTAGAGCTTATAAGCAACAGGATCCATCACAAGCGTATCAAATGGAAGGTAGCGACATGTTTACTGAAATGATAGACAACATTAAGACCGAAACTGCTAAATACTTATTCCATGTGGAAATAGAAAAAGCACCCGAAAGAGAAATGGTTGCGAAAATTACATCAACAAGTCAAGATGATACCCCTAAAAAAGGGCCAACTAAAAAAGAAGCTAAACCAGGAAGAAATGATGAATGTTCTTGTGGTTCGGGGAAAAAATATAAAAATTGCTGTGGTAGAGGGTAGTTATAACCTGCAATATAATTACAAATTATAAAAGGGGTAAGCATGAATAAATTGCTCACCCCTTTTATAAGGTATATTCAAATAAATAATTATGTTAATGTGTTTTGATGTGTCTAGATATAATGAAAGAGGTGTTGTAAGTGATAATACTAGTCGAGGAAGTATTGAGTCAACTAAATGTATTAAAAGGTAATGTAGAAGAAATTAGGGTGTCTCTTTGACGTAGCATCTATGGAAAGGCAATTAGGAGAGTTTGAGTTTATAATGCAAGAGTCTAGCTTCTGGGAAGATATAAAAGCGGCTCAACAAATTACTCAACAGGCTAAGGGTATTAAAGATAGAATTGATAGGTTTAATCTATTAATTAGTAAGATAGAGGATTTAGACGTGCTAATAGAGCTAAGTCAAGAGGAAGAAGATGATTCACCCTTAGCGGAAATAAAAACAGAGCTAAGTGATCTAGCTTGTGATGCTGATAGGTTTAGGATAGAGATTTTATTATCTGGGAAATATGATAAAAACAATGCTATACTAACGCTTCATACTGGTGCAGGCGGTGTTGATGCTCAAGATTGGACAGAAATGCTTTATAGAATGTACTCAAGGTGGTGTGAGAAGAAGGGATATAAGATTGAAGTTCTAGATTATCAGCCATCAGATGAGGCGGGTATTAAAGCGGTTACATTAAAAATAATTGGCGAATATGCTTATGGATATTTAATGGCTGAAAAGGGTGTGCATAGATTAGTAAGAATTTCACCTTATAACGCAAATGGCAAGAGGCAAACTTCATTTGCTTCTTGTGAAGTACTTCCAGAGCTTACTGAAGATCAAGATATTGATATAAGGCCTGATGATCTCAGGATAGATACTTATAGGTCCGGAGGAGCAGGAGGACAACATGTAAATAAAACGGACTCAGCCATAAGAATTACGCATATTCCTACGGGTATTGTAGTTCAGTGTCAAAATGAGCGAAGTCAGCATAGTAATAAGCAAACGGCAATGAAAATGCTTATGGCAAAACTTTTAGATTTAAAGGAAAGAGCTAAAAAGGATAGGATAGAGGATTTAACCGGAGATTTGAAAGAGAATGGATGGGGAAGTCAAATTAGATCTTATGTATTTCATCCATATAATTTGGTTAAGGACCATAGAACTAATATAGAATCGGGAAATGTGGATGCGGTTATGGATGGCGGTATTGATATTTTCATTGAAGAGTATTTAAGGCAAAGTAGTAAGCAATCTTAAGAGTAATTTATATGACAAAAGTTGCTTGTTCACTCGGTGATATTGCAGTTGGTACGATAGCAAGGATTAATATTATTGATATTGAAGTTTTAAAGATTGTGAAGCGCAATAAAAAATCTGGTAGAATAATTAATTTATTCTGCCGGATTTTTTATTAGTGGTATAGGTATAAGAAATGGACAAGTATAGTCTTTCATACTGATAGATCCTCTTAAAATTAATTTAAGCTTACTTATTACTATTATCATATGAAACTTTGATATAATGGTTCTTGTAACTATTAATTAAGTTGAGGTGGGTTATGATAACACTAATATTTTCATATTGGAAGATTATTTTAAGTTCTGTAAGTGTATATATTTTCATAGTAGTTGCCATAAGAGTGTTTGGAAAAAATGAATTAGCACAATTATCTGTAATTGATTTAGTTTTTATTTTACTTATAAGCAATGCTGTTCAAAATGCAATGGTGGGTACAAATTCTACATTAGGTGGTGGAATTGTAGCAGCGACGTCATTATTTGTTGTAGATTATTTATTTAAATTTATAATGTATCGCTTTCCTAAATTTAATAAGTTAATACAGGGAGAACCATTAATGCTAATTTATAACGGTAAAATCAACATTAAAAATATTACTAAAGCTAAAATATCAATGGAAGAAATTATGGAAGTAATCAGAGAACATGGAATATCAAAGGTAGAGCAGGTAGACTTAGCAATATTAGAAGTCGATGGAAATATAAGTGTAATGTCGAGCGGGTTTGGACATAAAACCACAAAAAAGAAAAAAGCTCATAAGGCAATTACAAAGAGTACATAAGTAGTGAGGAGATATATGTTTTAATAGTATCTCATCTGTTTCAGGATTTTCTTTTATATAATGATTCCAAATAATGTTCTTTTATTTGAAGTTCAGATTTATGCTTTAATAAGCCATCTATGACATGCAAATTGAGCTTTCATTATTATCTCTAAGCCAGGCTAATGATGTAATAAAATTTGGTCATGATGTAAATACTACCCCAAAAACGAATTGCCCATGCGGGGCGCACTAAAAAACCAGCATAATTAAAAATTATACTGGTTTTGTGTAATCATCCTTAAATAAAAGCCGTATGGTTTTTTTTACTTTTAATTATTGTTGATTAGCTAATTTCTTATATCCAGCCAATCTTTCCATAGCATCTTTTTCTGTTTTAACATATAATTCTTCTGCAATTTCTGGTAATACTTTTGCAAGTGAAGAATATCTTACTTCACCCATTAAGTAATCTCTAAATGAAGTAGTTGGTTCTTTAGAATCTAATATAAATGGATTCTTTCCTGCTTCTTTTAGGTCTGGATTAAATCTGTACATAGCCCAGTATCCAGATTCTACAGCTCTCTTAGTTTCTAGTTGTGTACATCCCATTCCAACTCTTAGACCATGATTAATACATGGAGAATAAGCGATTATAAGTGACGGTCCTTTATAAGCTTCTGCTTCTTTTATAGCTTTTAGTGTCTGATTTTTATCAGCACCCATTGCTATTTGAGCAACATAAACATATCCGTAAGTCATTGCCATCATACCAAGATCTTTCTTCTTAGTTCTCTTTCCTGTTGCAGCAAATTTAGCTACCGCAGAAGTTGGAGTAGATTTTGATGCTTGACCTCCTGTATTTGAATATACTTCTGT
>DHIM01000262.1 GCA_002403785.1 Clostridium sp. UBA4746 | reverse complement strand
TGGGGTTAAGTCGAATCCATTGCCATCTGGTGACTTAGAATATTTGAAGTTGAATATAGGCAATCCCTCTCCATAATTATCATCAATTATTTTCTGAGCGTCTTTATCATTGAAGTTTCCGTTAATATTTGCTTTTACACTAAAGAATTCTATTCCATTTCTAGATACACTTCCATTGATAGTGTCTCCTTCTCTCTTAAGTTCAATTTCTGCCATTTTCTTTGGAAAACCATAAATCTCTCTGCCAAGTGCCATAGCCATACCATCACTTATAGGCATTGAAAGACAATAAGTTCCGAGTTCTCCATTAAAATCTGCTAGTATAAATAAAGCCGCTTCCTTGTATGCAGGACAAAAATTAGTTCTAGGATAATTAGCTATAAAAGCATGTACCAAAGGTCTCTTAGCAGGTTTTAGAGGTGGTGGAAGTATACGCTTAATAATTTCAGGCTTCGTTTCCCAATAAACCGTAAGCATCTGTGCATCATAAAAAGTTGTAGGATTACTAATATATTTTTTAATATCACTTGTGTTTTTTATAAAGCTATTCATTAATGGTACCTCCCTATATTTTATGTTTCAAAATCATTTTATTAACATTGACATTATTCCGCCTATCTCTTTACTTAAATTATCATCCTTCATGAATACTTTTGCTGCGTTATACAATACTCTGATATCATATTGTCCTTTGTAAATAGGTGTAAGTCTTTTATTTAGATTTAGGAATTTGTAAACGGCAATTTGTGCACCTCTTACTGAATAATCCATAGTAAATACTACATCATCTTTTATTTCACAGAATTGTCCAAGTAATGCTAAATTAGTTGAACCTTCTGGTATAGTTTGTGGTCTATCACCCTTAGCTCTTGTTAAAAATTGAGCAGTTGTAAAAGGTAATATACATGGTATACAAATAGATGTTTTAAGAATCTTGTTCATATCCTCTTTAAAGTTTAAGTGATATAGTACCTCAGTTAATATTTCCTCACCTGTACAATCCACCATTCTCTTCTTTATAAAATCACCTTTTGCATATGGGAACAAACCATAGCCCCAAAAAGTTTGTATATTATCTGGTTGATTAAGAAAATGTGGTTGATTGTGTACAACTATTGTCATGAGCCATGCAGAATCCCTAAATGTCATATGAGCACCAGTTCCTGGTTGGTTTCCTGAGTATTCTATTATTCTCTTATACATTGTTGGATCTTTAAGTGTTACTGTGAAAGATTCCCACATTGATTCTTCAACTCGTTCATCAAAAACCTTTGGATTACCAAACTCAGGGCGACCCTTTGCGATTTTCTCCCAAAGATCCCATGCTCCACCTACATGTTTATCATTAATCTTTGGAGCTGTAGTCATAGATCCAAGGCTAGTACCTGCTGTTAATGAACCGATAGTTGCAAAGGCAAAGTCTCCCGCCCCAACTTCTATTCTAGTTTCTTTTCTGTCCTTAATACATTTGAATGCAGTAACTGTAGTTTCGGTCTTTGATGGTTTAAATTCTAAATCAGTTACTCTGCAGCCTAATTGAAAATCAACACCCTGTGACTCCAACCATTTTGTCATAGGTAACAACATTGAATCATATTGATTATATGGTGTACGACGTATTCCCGATAAATCATTTAAACGTGGTAATTCTTGAATAAACCTATGAAGATATCTCTTAAGCTCTACAGCACTGTGCCAAGTTTCAAATGCAAAAAGTGTAGTCCATTCAAGCCAGAAATTTGTTTTAAAAAATGATTCTGGGAAACATTCACTAATAGTTTTTGTACCCAAAGAATCTTCAGAGTTAATTAATATATCCATTAATGCCATTCTATCTTCGCGATTAGATCCCAAACATGAGACATCAGTTATTTTAGCATCATTATCTATTAATCTAGCTTTTGCATGAGTATGAATTTTTTTATTAAAAGCATTAAATTCATCAAGTATTGAAACTTTAGGATCTGTTAATGAAGGAATACTTTCCATCACTCCAAAAGTACAAGTATAAGCCTCCCTATCAAACATTCTTCCACCACGGATTACATAACCATGCTCAGCATCGCCACTTCCATCCATGCTTCCACCTGTGACACCTAGTTCTTCATATATATGAATGTTTTTTCCTGGAACATGACCATCTCTAATTAAAAATACTGCAGCAGCCAATGATGCAAGTCCGGCACCAACCATATGTGCATTTGTTTTTTCTACATCGATAGTTTGATCAAAATTAAATCTCATTTTAACACCCTCCATTTTAACTTTCACCCTAGACTATTAGCCTATAAAAATAGTGTAAATCAAAACAAAAGGATGGTATATAGACAATTGTGTCAAACTGTCTTAAAACTATATATTTATCATAACGTGTATAGATTATTATCAAAACAATGGTTATTTTTATAGGTTTCAATATTAATTGTAGCTTGCGGCAAGTGTTGATTATAATCGCCAGATAGCATGCTTTGGCAGTCCAAGTTTTATATAGACACTAATTATTATCTGCCTTTTGACCTGATTTATACTCCAAAAACAGAGCGCATAGCCTAATCCAGAATCTACGTTTAATATAATAACTGTCTCTTATACACATCT
>DHIM01000331.1:1834-4236 GCA_002403785.1 Clostridium sp. UBA4746 | reverse complement strand
ACTAAAAAATGCGTTAACAGATGTAACTGGAAAATGGTTATTAGCAGACAAAACACAAATTATGTATTTTGTAGATCCATTGAACTCACAAAGCACAGAACAAAAGTATCAATTTCTTAAATTAAATTATAGTGATGGAATTTCTGCAAGTGATATTAACAGTGTGGTACAAGGTAAAGGTGTATTAAATCAAAAAGGTCAAGCTTTTCTTAATTCATGCAAAGCAAGTGATGTTAATCCGGCTTATTTAATATCACAGACATTTTTAGAGACTGGTTATGGTAATTCAAAGTTAGCAAATGGTATAATAGTGACACAAGTAAACGGTAAGCCTGTAACACCTAAGGTAGTATATAACTTATTTGGTATTGGTGCAGTGGATGCAAATCCTGAAAGGTTAGGGAGTGAGTATGCATATAACAATAGTTGGTTTAGTGTAGACCAGGCAATAGCTGGCGGAGCTAATTGGATTTCTAAATACTATATAAACAATGCAACTAACAAACAAAACACTTTATACAAAATGAGGTGGAATCCTTACACTACTGGAACTCACCAATATGCAACTGATATAGGTTGGGCAGGTAAACAAACAAGAAATATAAAAGCAATCATGGATAAGTTTTCAAATGCCAATCTATACTTCGAATTTCCACAGTATGCACCCAACTAATGTGAGGTTGTATTAAATCCTATAAGGAAATATAGTAAATAGCATGTGTTAATAGTATACACTATTAAGTACATGCTATTTTTATTATGCAGATAGAAAACGTATAACACTTTATAGTTTCATTTAAAGGCAGTGCACTAACCAAGATACTTATTTTTTTTGTTATTTCAAAAGTTGATTTATGGTTAATGTTCCTACAATTCCATAATAAAACTTAACAGCTAGAAAATCAGGTAATTTGTTAACACAAGAGGATAATGTAGTTTTTTGTTGAATTTTGTCTAACTATTCTGTATAATTTTAAAAAGAGGGTGATATTATGGAGAAAGTTAGTATAAATAAAGATAGCAACAGGATAAATTATTTAGATATGGCTAGAGGCTTGGCTATATTTTTAGTTGTGTTCGGACATATATATCCAAATGATACAATTAGAATATGGTTATATTCTTTTCATATTCCATTATTTTTTATTGTGTCAGGATGCTTATTAAACTATCAAAATGAAGAAAATAAGAATATGAAACAGATATTTATTAAAAAAGTCAAAAGTTTAATTCTACCTTATATTGCTTTTAGTATTATCAGACTTATTATAAGGATGATTTTATCAAATTTTTCAATATTGGTTATCATGGGCGATTTAAAAAACAGCATTAAATTAATAGGTATAGGTCCTATGTGGTTTTTACCAGCATTATTTATTGCTGAGTTACTTTTTTATATAATAAGAAAAACAATAAAAAAAGAATATTTGAGAATTATTATAATAGTAATATTACTCTGTATTCCATTACTATTAAATAAGAATAGTAATAGTATGTTATTTGTCCTTTCTAGGAGTTTTATATCTCTTGGCTTTATCGAAATAGGTTATTACACATATAAATTTATTTCTAAAATAGATTTACCATACTATTTAATATTTATTTTGGTTATAGCAACTATATTTTTATCGCATTATAATGGATTAGTTGATTTATATTACTTACAGTTTAATGTATTCTTTTTGTATATATTTAATGCTGTGCTAGGTTCTATAACAATGATATTAATATTAAAAAAGTGTAGGAACATAAAATTATTATCTTTCTGGGGAATAAATTCACTAATTATTATGTGTACCCATAGTGATCTTATAGCAATTGCAAAAAAAATTACAGGCAATATGTTAAATGGATATAAAACTGGGGCGGCTTTGATCCTAGTAATATTGATATTAGAATACTTTATAATAAAGATAATTAATAAACATATGCCATTTTTACTCGGGAAAAGAAAAAAACATATTAAAACATCAAATACTATAAAATTTTAAAAAAGCCTACTCTATTAATCTATTCCCGAAAGAGTAAATATTGATAGTTTTTATAGGTTTTCGCACAACCTGCCGGGGGACTTTGGCGGACTCGTGGTTCGCCTTGCTACTTGTAAAATAGCTTTTTACTATGCTATAATTAATTGAAAGATTTATGAAACTAAGGAGAAATAATTAGATGACTTTTATTGAAAACTTTAAACAATTTATCAAGTTCGGTATTGTTGGAGTAGCCAATACCGCAATTACAATAGCAACTTATTCTTTACTTGTTTATTTAGGAGTGAATTTTATAATAGCCAATATAACGGGTTATGCTATTGGCATAATAAATAGTTATATATGGAATAGTAAATATGTTTTTAATATAGATAAATCAAACTATGGAGTTATGGTGAAGTTTATTGGTGT
>DHIM01000331.1:613-1668 GCA_002403785.1 Clostridium sp. UBA4746 | reverse complement strand
GTTTATTGGTGTTAACTTGATAGTGTTAATTATTAATACTTTACTGCTATATTTTCTAGTTAAAGTGATTTTGTGGAATAAATATTATTCTCAATATGTAACTGTTATTATTGGGTTTTTTATTAATTATATACTTAATAAAATTTGTGTTTTTAAATAGGAGGTTATACTTTGATTAATGTAAATCTCATTTCTGTGGTAATTCCTATGTATTTTGAAGAAGAGGTTGCTAATGAATGTTATAGTAGAATAAAGAAGGTCCTTACTGACAACATCTTAAATTATGAATTAATTTTTATTAACGATGGAAGTAAGGATAAAACTTTAGACATATTAAAAGAAATTGCTAATCAGGATAAGAATGTCAAAATAATTGATTTTGCAAGAAATTTTGGTCACCAAGTTGCAGTTTCTGCAGGAGTCTATAATGCAAGTGGGGATGTTGTTGTAATAATAGATGCAGATCTTCAGGATCCTCCAGAACTAATAATTGATATGTTAGATAAATGGAAACAAGGTTTTGATGTAGTTTATGCCAGGAGAAAGAAAAGAAAAGGTGAAACTTTATTTAAATTGATTACTGCTAAATGTTTCTATAAATTTTTGAAATCAATCTCTGAAGTGAATATACCAACTGATACTGGAGATTTCAGACTTATAGACAAAAAAGTAGTAGACGCTTTTAAAAGTATGCCTGAAAGAAATAGATTTATTCGAGGCATGATAAGTTGGGTTGGTTTTGAACAAACATATATTGAATATGAGAGAGAAGAGAGATTTGCAGGTAAGACAAAATATCCATTTATAAAGATGTTAAAGTTTGCTTCAGATGGAATAATTGCATTCTCTTCTAAGCCTTTAAGATTTGTATTGGGATTAGGAAGCATTACTATAGTAATTGCTATAATTATTTTTATTTATTCATTGTATGTAAAGCTAACTGGAAAGTACACTGTCCCAGGGTGGACATCATTAATGGTTACACTAACTTTTTTTAGTGGTGTTCAATTATTATGTATGGGAATACTAGGAGAGTATATATCTAGAATATACGA
>DHIM01000331.1:0-411 GCA_002403785.1 Clostridium sp. UBA4746 | reverse complement strand
ATATATCTAGAATATACGATGAAAGTAAGAAAAGACCACTTTATATTGTAAAGCAGAAGATAAATTTTAAGGAGAGAAATCAGTCTTAAAAATTAGAATAAATAATCATTCATATGCTAATAATAGTATAGCTTTAAATAAGGAGATTGATGATAAATTACAAGAATAAAAACAAAATATTATATTTATTAAGTTTTTTAACCATAATATTTATTTCTATTGTAACAGAAATTTATATTAAGGACATATATAAGTACAGTATAATTTAGCAAGTTAAATACATAGCTTTTATAATAAGTTATTTAATTCTACCAGGATTATTTTATATTAGATTATTAAAAATTAATATTAAAAAAGTGGGATTAAGATTTTTAGTAGCTTATTTTATTGGATATTCTATGCTTATTATAC
>DHIM01000071.1 GCA_002403785.1 Clostridium sp. UBA4746 | reverse complement strand
ATTAATAAAGATTAAGTATTAGAAATATGTTGGTAAATATTAAATTAATATTAAAATTAATTCTAAGGAGATGATATTAATATGGATAGATTAATTAAAATTAATACTAAAGATGATATATTTGACGAGTATAAAAACACACCTATAAGTGTTTTATTAGAATACCATGATTTAAACATGCCATATGAGGCGGTAAGTAGTCCACAGATGTTAATAGGAATGTGCATGGATAACAGAAAATATCTTCATATACCAAACAACTTTGCATTTATCATCCGTTCTGGTGGGGGAACTCTACGCTATAGTGAATTTAAAGTTTCTTATACAATAGCTATAGGAGGAATTAAAACTATTGCACTTATAGCCCACAATCATTGCGGTATGGTTAATTTAATGTCGAAAAGAGAAAAATTTATTCAAGGACTTGTTGACATAGTGGGATGGGAAAGACAGAGAGCGGAAGATCATTTTATGAACTTCGCCCCAATGTTTGAGATAGGTAATGAAATAGAATTTGTGCTTGAAGAAGCTAAGAGATTAAGAACTAAATACCCTAATATATTAATAGCTCCCCTTTATTATAATATAGATGACAATTTGTTATATCTGGTTAAAGAGGACTAGTAATTAACTTTTTTATAAATCTAAGCTGGTTTGGTTTATTACTAGCTTAGATAAGCGTTTTATGGGTAGAATTCCAATAATTATACAGGTGATAAGGGCCTCTAAACTCATATATGAACCATTATATATAAGGGAGTATAAATAAACTGAAGTTCCTTTTGGAGCATAACTTCCGAAAAATACTACACCGGATATAAAATGGCATGTAAATCTTGCTAGCATTGCGAGAATTACTCCACTAAGGATACCTTTAATATTACATGATTTAAAGTAACCAACTATTCCAATAGCCATAAAAGGTAGGGGATAATCAAATAATACTTGCACTGGATGGAGTGCAACGGGGCTTATTATAAAATTGATAATTCCGAATAAGAAACCTGTTAAAAATCCAACTTCAGGACCATAGAATAAAGATATAAGTACGATGGGGACCATACTTCCAGCAGTAACGCTACCACCTTGGGGTAATTTAATAATGGTAATAAGTTGTAATACTGTAGATAATGCGACAGATATACCCACTAAAGTTATCATTTGGGTATTAAATTTAATTTTTCTCATTTTTAAAACTACATAGATTAATAAGAGCACTCCTAATAGTGCAAAAAGAGCAACAGGACTTTTTGTAATTTCAGTAATTCTTTCATTTAAAGTCATTTGTATAGCCTCCACGTATTGTGCTACAGAAGTATTATGGTAAAAACAAAAAAACTATATTCGCAAAAGGAATATAGTTAATGTATTTATACATTAAAACCGCTTTCCTCCGCTGGTATTATCCAGATCAGGTATGAGGGACAATGAATAAAATATTCATATCTCAGCCATAAGGCACCCCTAGCACATATATTATTATTTCTAATTAATTATATAGCAGTATATTACATTTTACAACAAGTTTTGAATAATTAGAGACTAAAACAGGGGTGATATTTGATATACTGTTAGGTGAAGAAATTTATGTAATGGTGGATTACATTTTTAGAAGGGAGTTTATTATGAGCGAAGAGGCTATTTTGGTGGTTGATGATGAAAAAGAGATTAGAGATCTAATAGGTATATATATGGAAAATGATGGCTATAGTGTTATTAAGGCCTCTAATGGAATAGAAGCCTTAAATGTTTTAAAAGATGATAATATAGATTTAATTATACTAGATATTATGATGCCAATTATGGATGGGTTGGAAACTTGTATTAAAATAAGAAAAGATAAAAATATGCCTATTATAATGCTTTCAGCTAAAAGTGAAGATATGGATAAAATTATGGGACTTACAACAGGTGCAGATGATTATGTGTCTAAACCATTTAATCCACTTGAACTTTTAGCAAGGGTAAAATCTCAACTGCGCAGATACAAGAGGTTAAATCTAATTGAAGAGAAGGATGAGAGTATAATCGAGGTAGACGACTTATATATAAATACAAATACCCATGAGGTTAAAATTGGAGATAAAGATGTAAGGCTTACACCTAGAGAATTTGATATATTGCTTTTTATTGCAAGAAATAGAGGCATAGTTTTTAATGTAAAGAAAATATATGAAGCTGTGTGGAAAGAAGAATTTATGGAATCAGATAACACTATAATGGTTCATATAAGAAAAATAAGAGAGAAAATAGAAGAAAATCCAAGGAAACCAAGGTTTATTAAAACTATTTGGGGAGTAGGTTATAAAATTGAAAATTAAATTTTTGGGAGTAATTAAAGGGATTTATGACAAATTTATAACTATATCTATGTCAATTAGAGATAAAATGAAAAAAAGTATAAGATTAGAATTGATTTTAATTTTTGCAATGTGCCTTTTAGCGGCTATTCTAATTGGAGGCGCATTTAATAAAATTCTAGAAACAAAACATAAACATATAAGAGCAGATTACAGTCAGAGTCAATATCATTATGACCATGATATTGATACTAAGTTACCATCAGTAATTATCGCATTTTTATCTTTTCTAATAATTTTTTACTTTATAACTAATAAGAAGATGAAATATATAGAAATTATATCTATAGGGCTTTTGGAAATATCTAAGGGCAATTTAGACTATAGGATAAAAAAATATGGGAAAGATGAGTTAGGAATGCTTGCAGATAACATAAATTATATGGCTGAAGAGCTTAAAACTAAAATAGATAGTGAAAGAAAAGCAGAAAAAACAAAGCAAGATTTAATAACAAATGTTTCACATGACCTTAGAACACCATTAACTTCAATTAAAGGATATTTAGAACTTATAAAAAGTAAAAAATATACGCACGAAAGACAATTAGATCAGTATGCAAATATATCTTATAATCAGGCTGAAAAGCTTGAAATCTTAATTAATGACTTATTTGAATATACAAAACTTGCAAATAATGCAGTAAAGTTTGATAAACAAAATATCAATTTAAATGAATTGCTTGACCAACTAATTGAAGAGTTAGTACCAATTTGTGAGAATAATACTGTGACTATATCAAAGGAATTTATAAAAGAAAAGATGATTGTTAATGTAGATCCAAATAAAATTGCTCAGGTATTTGAAAATCTACTGATAAATGCTATAAGATATTGTCTTAAGCCTAGCAATATACGGGTAATACTTACTAAGAATAATGGATTTTCATTAGTGACTATTCAGAATGAATGTGAAAAAATAAGTGATGATAATTTAAGTAAAATATTTGATAGATTTTATCGAGTAGAAGAATCAAGGTCATCTGATACTGGAGGAAGTGGTCTGGGACTGGCTATTGCTAAAAGTATGGTGGAATTACAGGATGGATTTATAGAAGCAAAGTATAAAAATGGGTATATAAGTTTTAATGTAAGATTTAATTGTATAAATTGTACATCTTAAGAAAATCTTAAGAAATAGTTCAGAGGAAGTTAATAAAGCAATGCTATACTAAATTAATAGAAAGTTAAATTTACTTTCTAAATCTTGTAAAAATTTGGAGGAATAAATATGAATAAGAAAATCATTGCAATTGCAACGAGTTTAGTGGTTAGTGGAGGTGTACTTATGGGAACAGCCTATACTAATGCTGCACAATTGTCTGGGTATGATGCTTATAAGTTAGCCATAGTTAATACTAAAAATTTAAAAAATGAAACAGCAGATTTAAAACTATCTGTAAACGATGCAGGTAAGGATTTAGTTAATGTGAGTTCTAATATTAAAGTCAACTCAGCTACTAACGCTATGAGTCAGGCTACTACAGTAAAATCAAGTAAAGAAAGCGAAAATTTTAGTACATTTAATCAAGCTGGAAAAAGTATATCTAAATCTAGCACAAGTGAAGTGTACAATGTGAAAGAAAATAATCACAAAAATTTCAACAAAGAAGCTAAGGATGTAAATCCTGAAGTAGCGAAAAGTGTAGGAATCGTGGTGGATACTTTAGTGGGTAGCATGAAAAACAATGTTGCTGTAACTGATAATGCAGATGGTACTAAAAAAGTAGCTATTAATTTAAAACAAAATGAAATAGTTCCATTAGTTAATGCTATAACATCAATAGCCATGTCAAAAGGTAATGATGAACCAAGGCTTAATGAAAAGGCTGGAAATCTTGATGTGAAAAACATGCTTCCACAACTTACAAGCGGAATCACAGTTAAAAGCGTTTACGTTACTGGAGATATAAATAAAAACAACATAATTAATAATCAAGTTGCTAAAATAGTTGTAACAGGTAAAGATGCCAAAGGGCTAACACATGATGTAACTATTAATGCTACTTTAAATTTATCAAATATTAATAGTACAACACCAAATACTGTAAATTTAACTGGTAAACAAATAAAAACTATAACTTCTGGATTCAGAAAATAGATCTGAAATAGATTATAGGATTTCGTTTTATTATTAAACAGTGAAAAAAACGGTTTAAATAATAAAATTAAAATGGGAATTTAGGGAAGTTATCCTTGTCCTCAAGGGTAACGATTTCTTAGTTTCCATTTTACTTTTTAAAATAAGGAGAGCTATTATGGAAACAGTTTTAAAAGTAGATGGTTTGACTAAACTTTATAACAATGGTCGCGGTGCATTCGATATAAGCTTTGAAGTTTATAAAGGAGATGTATTTGGATTTCTTGGACCAAATGGTGCAGGTAAAACAACGGTAATGAAGTCTATTACAGGATTAAATACATTTAAAAGTGGAAAGGTTGAAATTTTAGGTTTTAATTCAAAAACACAGTTTGAAAAAGCTTTAGGAAAAGTAGGAGCTATTATAGAAACCGCGGATCTCTATGAATATATGAGTGCTTATTACAATTTAAAAATTGCCTCAAGATTTTATAAAAACATGGAAAGATACAGTATAGATGAAATACTTGATATAGTTCAATTAACAGAATTTAAAAAGGAAAAAGTATCAAAATTCTCATTGGGAATGAAACAGAGATTAGCCTTAGCTTTGGCGCTTATATCAAAACCAGAATTAGTAATTTTAGATGAACCTACTAATGGACTTGATATAGAAGGTACCATTGCAATGAGAAAACTTATAATAGAATTAGCAACTAAGAAAGGAATAACATTTTTTATATCTAGTCATCTTGTGCATGAAATAGAACTGATGTGCAATAGAGTAGCAATAATTAATAATGGACAACTTATAAATAATGGACAAGACATCAAAATTATAAAAGAAAAATATGCCTCCTTAGAGGATTTCTATATGCATGAAATAAATAAAGCACGGGGTGATATTTGATGAATAACTTGAAGGCTAATATAATAAATGAAGTGCAAAAGCTTTTTTTAAAGAAAAAGATAACAGTATTTTTAATAATTACAGCTATAATATGTTTTTTATCAGCATTTTTTATTTCTAGTATTCAAGAAAAACTAGTATTTATAGCAGTAGATTCTGTAAGCTTCCCCTTAATGACTTTATCTATATTTACTAATATATTTTTACCCTTATTTATATTTATGACAGTTGCAGAGTTGTTTTCAGGAGAAGTAGGGGATAAATCCTTAAAACTAGTTCTTGTTAGACCTATTAGTAGATTGAAAATTTTCATTTCAAAAAATATAGCCATTGCTATATACATAAGCATAAACTTAATAGTTGTATTTGTTGTATCAATGCTTTCAAGTATGCTTTTAGATGGAAAATCTAGTTTTAGTATACCTCATATTATGTTCGCATATTTTATTGATATTTTCCCAGCGGTAATTCTAGCTTTATTTGCTTCATTTATAGCACAGTTCTTTAAAAGTAGCAGTGGAGCTATAATTACTTGTATTTTATTTTTTATTGCAATTAAGGGATTATCTTTATTTGTAAGTGGATTAAACAATATTGTTTTTACCTCTTACCTAAATTGGTATTCAATATGGTCTATAGGTGAATTTAGTTTTTTAAGAACTATAAATATTTTATTTATGATATTATCTTACGGAGTTATATTTTTTACAGCGGGGTATTATTTTTTTGATAAGAAGGAAGTATAATTATATAGAGAATATCTATGGGGAATTAAATAAGTAAACAAAATAGTAGCTTGCTATTTAATACCTAGAGTGTTACGGTATAAATGATTTTAGGTTATTGGTTAGGATGGAGTACCATCTGATATTTGTTTTAGTAAACCAAACAAAAAAATATATTGATAAAGTTATCGTTCTGAATGCATAAGGGTTCGTCCCGAATGAGAAGGCGAGAGAGCAGTTGTAATGTTTCAAAGAGCATACCTTATGGTTGTGCCTTTGGTTTTAACAACCTATCCTTGTGCCTTTTGGGTGCAAGGATTTTTAAATTGTTTAAAAGAAAGGAATTTAACGATGGAAACAAGAATCGCTTTAATTGGAATTATAGTTGAAAACACAGATGCTGCTCCAAAGCTTAATGCTATTCTTCATGAATACAGGCAGTACATTGTAGGTAGGATGGGAATTCCCTATATGAAACGTCACATTTCTGTAATAAGTGTAGTTGTGGATGCACCTAATGATGTTATCAGCTCATTATCAGGCAAGCTTGGAATGCTGCCACATGTAAATATCAAAACACTTTATTCCAAAGTGACCCCACAAACTTAATAATAAAAATGTGCTTAAACAAACTATTATAAGTTGTTTAAGGATTTTATAAATTGCTTAAAGATTTTATAGATATCAAACAATAATATTGAAAAAGGAGTTTATGCTATGTATGATTCTAAGTCAAAAGTTGCAACCGAGTTTATTGAAGATGGTGAAATTTTATCTACAATTGCTTATGCCAAGGAAAACAAAAGAAATCGAGAATTAATTAATAGTCTAATAGAACGTGCAAAAGATGGTAAGGGGTTAACCCATAGGGAGGCTGCCGTACTTCTAGAATGCGATTTAGATGATGAAAAGGAAAAAATGTTTAAGATTGCAAAAGAGATTAAGCAGAAGCTTTATGGTAACCGTATTGTTATATTTGCTCCGCTATATCTTTCAAACTATTGTGTAAACGGGTGTGTGTATTGTCCTTATCATTCTAAAAATAAAACAATACATCGTAAAAAGCTTACGCAAGAAGAAATAGCTAAAGAGGTTATAGCACTTCAAGATATGGGACACAAGAGATTGGCTTTAGAATCAGGAGAGGACCCTGTTAACAACCCAATTGAATACATTCTAGAGAGTATTAAAACGATTTATAGTATTAAGCATAAAAACGGGGATATACGACGAGTAAATGTTAATATTGCTGCAACAACCGTAGAGGATTATCAGAAGCTCAAGGAAGCAGGAATTGGTACCTACATACTTTTTCAGGAAACATATAACAAAAAAAGCTATGAGGAGCTTCATCCAACAGGACCAAAGCACAATTACGCATATCACACTGAGGCAATGGACCGTGCAATGGAAGGCGGTATTGATGATGTAGGAATTGGAGTTTTATTCGGTTTAAATATGTACCGTTACGACTTTGTAGGTTTACTCATGCATGCAGAACATTTAGAGGCAGCTAAAGGCGTGGGTCCACATACAATCAGTATTCCACGCATTTGCCCTGCTGATGATATTGATCCCAATACATTTTCAAATTCAATTTCGGATGAGATGTTTGAAAAAATTGTAGCGGTTATTCGTATTGCTGTTCCATACACAGGTATGATTGTTTCTACCCGTGAATCAAAAACAACTCGCGAGCGTGTTCTAGAACTAGGAATATCTCAGGTAAGTGGAGGCTCATGTACAAGTGTCGGCGGTTATTCTGAGCCAGAATCCGAGGAAGATAACTCAAAGCAATTTGAAGTAACTGACACCCGAAAGTTAGATGAAATTGTAAACTGGTTATTGGGACTTGGGTATATTCCAAGTTTCTGCACAGCTTGTTATAGGGAAGGGCGTACAGGTGATAGGTTCATGAGTCTTGTAAAAGCAGGTCAGATTGGGAACTGCTGCCAGCCTAATGCGTTAATGACACTTAAAGAATATTTGGAGGATTATGCTTCCGATGATACCAAGATAAAGGGTGAGGCGGTAATTAGTAAAGAAATTCATAACATACAAAATGAAAAGGTTCGTGCAATTGCAGTAGAACATTTGAAAGAGCTTAAGGAAGGGAAACGAGATTTCCGCTTCTAATATTGGAAAAGAGGTATAGCAAAATTTTGCTATTCCTCTTTTCTATTTTGATGTATTGTAATTTTACTTGAATAGATTTACTTGCAAGTTTTATAGCTTCTAAAGCTAACTCTTCTTTTCCATTCTAAACATTGTCAAGACTTCTTTCTAACAAATGTTATATACATTAGCGGAAAAGGGAAGAATGTTGTTATTAGAATTAAATAATTTAACTACATACTTGACAAATCCAGTATATTATTAGTATTATAATGATAAAAAGCAGGTAATAACAGTTATTATAAACAAATAATTAAACGAACCAAGGAGGATATTTATATGAATTTAAGAGAAGTGTTTGAAGAGAGACGATCAATCAATTGTTTTGATATAAATAAAGGGGTGGAGGAAGAATTACTTAAATCTATAATTAACCTTGCAGTATTAGCTCCATCAGCATTTAACCTTCAACCTTGGGAAATTATAGCGGTAAAATCTAAAGAAGCTAAAGAGAGATTATATAAACTCTCAAGTAATCAGATTAAGATATTAGAGGCACCAGTGACTTTAATAATTGTAGGCAATAAAACTGGATATGATCAATCCAATCCTGAATGGGATAATTTGTTAAAGTCACTTGGTGACAATAAAGAGAAAGTATCACGTACACAGGGTTTTGCATATAATTTATATGGTACATCTGAGGGAAATAAAATAAAGTTTGCTGAAAGTAATGCGGGGCTACTATCAATGTCTATAATGTACGCAGCTAAGTCCCTAGGAGTGGATTCTCGTCCAATGAGTGGCATAGATTTTGAAGGCGTAAGAAAAGAGTTTGGTCTTGATGAAAATAAGTCAGTAGCAATGCTAATAGCACTTGGATACCCAGATAAGAATAAGAAACTTTACCAAAGAGGATATAGAAAAGGTTACGATGAGATAGTCAAAGTAGTATAATTGATATTAGTTTTAAGGCGGTTTCTCAAATTAATTGGAGGACCGCCTTAAAACTAATTATTACCTTTTGGAAAACAATATGGAATAGTTGAATTATATGGTTTTTTAAAAGCTACTGACATAAATATATTATCAGCAACTTTATATGTGTTATTCTAGATAGACTAAATTGTAAGGCGTTTCTTGGTACACATAATAGTTTAACCAGTTTGAAAAAAGTAAACTTGAATGACCTCGCCATTTTACAACTGGTGTTTTTGTTGGATCATCTTTGGGATAATAATTTTTTGGAACATCTCTATCTAACCCATTTGCTATATCCCTGTCATATTCTTTTTTTAAAGTCAAAGGATCATACTCTGAATGCCCAGTTATAAAAATTTGACGTCCTTTTTTTGCTGATACAATGTAAATTCCAGATTCATCAGACTCTGATATTATTTCAAGTTCATCTATTTTATCAATATCAGCTTTCCTTATTTCAGTATACCTTGAATGTGGAACATAAAATTCATCGTCAAATCCACTTAAAAGTTTAGTATTTTGTTTTGTTATTTTATGTTTAAACACACCAAACATTTTGCTATCCAGTTTATGTTTTTGTAATCCGTAATGGTAATGAAGCCCTGCTTGAGCACCCCAGCAAATATGCAAGGTAGAGTATACATTGCGTACACTCCACTGCATAATTTTTTTTAGTTCCTCCCAGTAATCTACTTCCTCAAAAGGAACATTTTCAATTGGAGCTCCCGTTATTATCATTCCATCAAATTTCAAATCTTTAATTTCATCAAAAGTATTATAAAATTTAATTAAATGTTCTTCAGAGATATTTTTACTTGCATGGCTTTCTGGGTGAAGAAGTACTACATCAATTTGAAGTGGAGAGTTTCCTAGAAGTCTAAGAAGTTGTGTCTCAGTATCAATTTTTGTAGGCATAAGGTTTAAAATCACAATTTTTAAAGGACGAATATCTTGATGAAATGCACAGTCTTCTGTAATAGTAAAAATGTTTTCTTTATTTAAAGTTTTAAAAGCTGGAAGATTGTCTGGTATTTTTATTGGCATTTAGATCCTCCTTGTAATAAGGCATCTTTAATAAAATAACATGTCAGATGCCTAAGATGTTTTTGTAACTATTTAACTGATTTTTCTAGTGCTTGATTCAAATCATATATAATATCATCTATACCTTCAACACCAATTGAAAGTCTAATTAAATCTGTAGTAACTCCAGCAGCTTTCTGTTCTTCTTCATTAAGTTCTGCGTGAGTTGTGCTTGAAGGGTGTATTACTAGTGATTTTGCGTCTGCAACATTCGCAAGTAGCGAGAATAATTCTACACTGTTGATAAATTTCTTTCCAGCCTCAAGTCCACCCTTTATTCCAAAAGTGAATATTGATCCTGCTCCCTTTGGTAAATATTTTTTAGATAATTCCTTATATTTACTTCCTTCAAGTTCAGGATAATTTATCCATGAAACACTTGGATGTTTACTCAAAAATTCAACAACTTTTCTAGCGTTCGTTACATGTCTCTCAACTCTTAAGGACAATGATTCTAGGCCCTGAAGGAATAGGAATGCACTTTGAGGACTAAGTGTAGCACCTGTGTTCCTTAAGAGCTGAACCCTAGCCTTTAAAGCAAATGCGGGTGCACCTAAGTCGGCATATACTAATCCATTATAGCTTTTATCAGGAGTGGTAAAATCAGGAAATTTACCGCTTGCAGCCCAATCAAATTTACCACCATCAACTATAAT
>DHIM01000241.1:3436-3766 GCA_002403785.1 Clostridium sp. UBA4746 | reverse complement strand
GTTAAGGTTATGGAAAAATTGAAAGCACTTAAGCATGAAGTTGTGTACTGTACCCCTAGTAATGATTCTAGTTTAAGTAATTCACTTTATAGAAGGGCAAACAACGCAAATGAAGAAAAGGTAGATTTCTATGTGTCTATCCATTTTAATGGCGGAGGTGGACGTGGAACAGAAGTATTTGCTATATCAGAATCAGCTAAAGAAATAGCTAGAAGAGTTGTGTATGAGATTTCAACATTAGGCTATATTAATAGAGGGGTAAAGGATGGAAGCTTTCTATATGTACTAAAAAACACAAAAATGCCTGCAATACTTGTGGAAGGTGGATTT
>DHIM01000241.1:2885-3289 GCA_002403785.1 Clostridium sp. UBA4746 | reverse complement strand
TAGATTCTCAAGAGGATATGGAAATATTTAATGCAGAAAACTTAGCTAATGCTATTGTAACTGGGTTAACAGGAAGCTGCGTTAATTAAAAAGAGAATAAAAAGGAATGATGTTATTGTCAAGATACATTGACCATCTTATTAACATAGATTTAGCAAACAGAATAAATATCAACAAGCATATTAATATTAGAAAAAATGATATTAATAGTCATAGATTTGTAATAACTTTATACTATAAGTTATTAGCTTATGACTTAACAGGTGCAACTGCAAGGATATATTTTAAAAAACCCGATACAACAAAAATATTAAGGAATTGTATAATATATAATGCTTTAAATGGAAATATAAGCTGTTTATTGGAACCTCATGTAGTAAGTTGTGCTGGGATTGTAGCAACAG
>DHIM01000241.1:0-2690 GCA_002403785.1 Clostridium sp. UBA4746 | reverse complement strand
TTGTGCTGGGATTGTAGCAACAGAGATGATAATTTACGATGATAAAGGTAGGATTATAACATCAGTCGATTTTAACTTTACAGTTATAGAAAATATTACTTATAAAACATTAGAGGCAGATATTTATAAAGCAAAACAAAATGAAGTTGTTGATGTAATTAAAAATTCTGGAGATTGGGAGGTTGAAATAGGCACTAAGTTAAATAAAGTTGATTCATCCTTGGAAGAAAAGGTTAATAAAGGTGATTTATTCGTTAATGTATTAGATTATGGGGCAAAGGGTGATGGAATTTCAAATGATACTATAGCTATTCAAAATTGTATTAATAAAATATCAAGTAATGGTATTATATTTTTCCCGGCTACTGGTTCTTTTTATAGTGTTACAAGCATTACTATTCCTGAAGACAAAAATAATTTAAAATTACTTGGGGCTGGAATGCTACATTCATATATTTGTTTTAGTTCACCTGTGGGTATAAGTATTCAAGCAGAAGGTGTTCATATTGATTCACTTAAAATTAAGGGTGCAGGAATATATACTTCAGATTCTTATATATTTAAAGATGAAAGACCTAATAATAGAGCAGATTTCGATATTACAATAAGGAATTGTTTTATATTAGATTCTGAGACTGCAGTGTTTTGTAGAGGGCGAGGAGTAATAATTGAATTTAATGCTTTTTATAGAATCCGCCATCAAATAATAAAAGCAGATTTCCCATTATTAGAAGGTTTTCAACCCGGTCCTGAAGATATTCAAACTTATAAAAGTGGATTTAGAGGTTTTATATTTAGAGATAATCGTGTACACTATTCTCCGTGCGAGATATTGAATAATGTAGGAATAAATAAAATGAATCTTAGTGGCGTACTTATCACAGGAAATCAATTAGAAGGTTCAACGACTTATATCGAGGGGTACGTAAGAAACTGCGAGATAACTAATAATATCCATTATCAAATTGGAAATGTACGAGAAGCATTAATAATATTACACGGTTGTGATAATGTTAATATTGAGCTAAATGTATCGGGTAAGAAAGTATGTAATGAGGGTATAGATAGTTACTCTAATAAAATTGTACATTGTACTGGCAAATATAACAATCTTACTATTAAAGCAAATATACAAGATGTCTACAAAGATGTATTTTACTTTAATGCAGGAGGTAAGAATTTAGATATACAGGTAAATGCAAGTAACATATGCAAGGCTGATACAAGTTGCTATAGCCTACTCAGGTTAGATAATCCAGCAGCAGTTTATAACGGAGTTAACGTCCGTGGTACAATTAGTAGCCCTGCACCAGATTTTACTGCAGTTAAACGTAGTGGCAATATTGTTAAAAATCATAACATCAATTTGGATATTATAGGAGATTTTTTATCTTATAACAATTTAGACTCTTGTGTACCAAGTACTAGGAAAACAGTTAATGGTTTATATTCTGGAGATGGAACTACTAATAGGCAAATTACTGTTAGATATAAACCTGCTCTTGTTCAAGTGTATTCGAATGACTTTTTAGGGATAAAGTCTATAGGAAATTCTACACTAGCACCAAATATAACAATTAATAATTCCGGGTTTACTGTTACATTGACTGCTAACGTACTTAATGAGACTTATGTTTATATAGTTCAATAAAATTAAAAATATGGATAGAGTTAGTATCACACTTTTACAATTTATTAAGTAATACAAAGAATGATATTTAATAAAATTGGTTTAGCGTAGGCTGAATCTTTTTTATTATATATTAACACTTTAAAATATTTGATTTATGAGCATAAAACAGGAGTAATATATTAGTTTTTCACAGGTGAGGAACAAATAATTAAAAATAAATTACTGGAAATGTGATTAAATAGTGGTTATATGTTTCAAAAGGATTAGTAATAGGGTAGAATGAAGTTAAAAGAGTTAACCGAGTATATTTAAATGGAAACGTGAACATGAAATTAAGTATTATGTTATATATTTTGAGGAGGATTAATATGAGTTTTAAAAATGGTGATGAAATAGTTATAACAGTAAATAAACCTAGTGGTGGAAGTATGAAAATAGGGGATAGAGGCATAGTTAGAAAAACTTGCGAAAATGAGGAGGAGGGTGTAGATAGAGCTATAGAATTTAATTTTGATTTTTTAGGTATGCATGATTGTGAAGGCGCAGTTTCAAGTGGAAAAGGTTGGTTTATTAATACATCCGACATGTTATTGTATGTTAAAAATTCGAGTGAAACTTTAAATCAACAAAAGAAAGAATTAGCACAAGCACTTAGAGATTTATGGGATGTTAAAGGTAATCCTTGCACAGATCAACAAGCGCAAGATAAATTTGTGGTAGAATGCAGAGTCCAAGAAATTTTAACAAAATATGAAGTATAATTTTAAAAAAAGCTTTAGTAAACTAACTGCAGTTTACTAAAGCTTTTTTATTTATGATAATCCATATCTTAAATGAAGCCTAAATGAATTTTTAATTAAAGAAAATCTTGAAAGTCTAGTTTCATGCTTCCAGTGAATAAATAAATAGGAATCATTTAAAATATAACATTTAGAAATAACATTGTTATTGAGCGTAAGGCATACCCTTTGTGTTTAGTACGGCTATTTTTATTTTGGGAGAAATTTCATAATATGTATATTGAGCAACTTTCGTAGCTATCACCTTAAGTATATAC
>DHIM01000295.1 GCA_002403785.1 Clostridium sp. UBA4746 | reverse complement strand
TAATTATATTTCATTTAGTAAAGAAAAGTATCTGTTCATTTGTTAATAAATCCAATTTTGATTCAAAGGATATAATAAAATATAAAAAAACAACTTCAGTTTCTATGAATATTTTATCTGTTATAGTGATTATACCAATATGGATGTATGAGTCTAAGGATATACTGACCTTTTTAGGGATTTTCTCAGCTGGACTAGCCTTTGCATTTCGTGATCTTGTAGCAAATTTTTTGGGATGGTTAATAATTAATACTCAAAAGCCATTTCAACTTGGTGATAGAATAGAGCTTGGTAAAAGTCTTGGTGACGTAATAGCCGTGGATTGGTTTTATACTACTATAATTGAAGTTATGGAAAACGACAACAAAACTCACGGACAAAGCACTGGAAGAATTACTCATATACCAAACATAAAAGTTCTCACTGAAGAGCTCATAAATGAAACTAACTCATTTCCTTTTACTTGGAATGAGCTTGAAATAAATCTTACGCTTAAAAGTAATTGGAAAAAAGCTAAAGGTTTATTAATATCTATTGCTAATGACAAAGTAGGGGATATAGAGCAGGAAGCGAAGGACTCACTGAGTATCGCATCAAAAACTCTTCCAATTTATTACGAAAATCTTTCTCATACAATATATACATCTATGGTACCCGGAAGAGTATGTTTAAGCTTAAGGCTTATTTGTAAGGCGAGAAATTATAGAAACTTAAAACATGTCTTAGTAGAAGAAATTCTAGATGAATTTTCTAAACATGAAGATATCGAATTGTTGTAATTTAAGCTAGGAGAGACAGTGTTAATACTTGGCACAGATGGTGTAAGTATTTATGAATTACAATTTGCAAAAATACCTGGTGTACACACAATTATAATGTAAGTAAATGATGAGGTGCTTGAAAAGGCCAAATCAGGAGAATCTGATGAAGGTATTAACTTCATTTGATTTCTAGCCAAATAAGAAAAATAACTTTAAAGGTCATGGCTTCATTGAAATTTTTTATATCAAAACCTGTTTCTCTTTTTATTTTATCTAATCTGTATAGCAGTGTATTTCTATGAATATATAAATTTTTTGCTGAGTCACTTATGTTAAGGTCAGAACTAAAAAAGTTTTCGATAGTATTTATCATTTCATTATCAAGAGCGTCTAACTTTTCTTTGAATTTATATAACATATGTTGCTTAAATTTAGGATTTAAGCTATAAATTAATCTTTCAAGAAACAATTTATCGTAATCAAATATATCAGTTTTTATTTTGAATTTTTTACCTAGCGACATACTAATCTCACATTCATTAAAAATATTTATAAACTCACTTTTAGTATATACAATACGGCTAAAACTTACATAACATTTGCAAAACAAATTAGAAATTATAGATTCTCTTATACCGATTGCATGTTCTGCTATATTTTCAAAAACTCCCATGACTAAAATGTTTCCTTTATAGAGTATACTAAGTACATTTTCATTGCTATAAGCTTGCTTAGTTATATCCAAAGCTTCATGTAAACTTCCATCGAGATTTATATAAATTAGACCATATCCTTCTGAAAAAAATAGCATATTTTCAAAAGTCGCATTATTTGAAACATCTGTGCCATCTAATATAGAAATAAGATACTGCTCATTTGTAGAATGTAAATCAACATATTTATTTTCAATAGTAAACTTTAACAATTTTGAAAAAGGTTTAAATTTTTTATCTATTTTAAGTAGAAAAGGTGTTTCACCTAAAAATAATGGTATATGAATAATATCAGAACTTTCTACAAAACCTTTACTTGTAAATATATTTTCTCCATGTTCGGGATTTACACAAAAATCTATATTAGAATTAATGCTTAATTTTTGTAGAAAATTGTTGATATCATCCATAAATTTATCCCCCTAAATTATAGGCTTTTGAGAATCTTTATCAAAAATATGAAGTTTATTAATATTTAAAGCGATTTTTATACAATCACCAGATTTTGTTTTTGATGTTCCATTTACCCTAGCAGTTAGAAGACTATTGCCTTTACTCAAATGAAGATAGGATTCAGCTCCTAAAAGTTCTGTTATCTCAACTTTTACATCAATAATAGCTTCTTTATTCTTTTCTATAAACTCTGGATCATCATTTATATTTTCTGGTCTAATACCAATTATAATATCTTTCCCAATGTAACCTTGTTTTCTTATTATAGCACTATTCTCAGGAGTCAAAGGAATGATGCTATCTTCAAAATTTACAACTACTTTGCCATCTTGTTCTATAATTTTGCTATTTATAAAATTCATCTGAGGGCTTCCAATAAATCCAGCAACAAATATGTTTTTAGGATGCTCGTATAAGTTTTGAGGCGTATCAATCTGTTGAATAATACCATCTTTCATAACTACTATTTTTGTACCAAGAGTCATAGCCTCTGTCTGATCATGTGTAACATAAACAAATGTTGTTTGTAATCTATTATAAAGTTTAGATATTTCAGATCTCATCTGAACTCTAAGCTTTGCATCAAGATTTGACAAAGGTTCATCCATTAAGAAAACTTTTGGTGCTCTGACTATAGCTCTTCCCATAGCAACTCTTTGTCTTTGACCACCAGATAAAGCTTTAGGCTTTCTATCTAATAAATGTTCAATATCAAGAATTTGTGCAGCCTCTTTAACTTTTGCAGCTATATCCTTCTTTGGAATTTTTCTTAGTTTTAGTCCAAATGCCATATTGTCATATACTGTCATATGAGGATATAGTGCATAGTTTTGAAAAACCATTGCAATATCTCTGTTTTTAGGAGGTACATTATTTTCAAGTTCTCCATCTATGTACAATTCTCCTTTAGTAATTTCTTCTAGTCCTGCTATCATTCTCAATATAGTAGATTTACCACAACCAGAAGGTCCAACAAAAACTACAAATTCTTTGTCCTCTATTTCAAGATTAAAATCCTTTACTGCAGTAACGTCTCCATCGTAAATTTTATACATGTGCTTTAATGATAAATTTGCCATTTCAAATCCCCCTTAAAACTTTTATGATTTAAGTTTAATATATTATAGATATTTTAGCTATTTGGAGAAGTCACAAAAATTATTAGTGAAATTTGTATTAAAATACAAATTTATTAAATAACCATCATTTTTATTCGTATATTAAGTTCCATTAATATATAATACAGCTATAAATAATATTAAGGAGGGTCATTATGAAGGTAAAATGTATTGATAATGAATTATGTTCAGATTTAACATTTGGTGGAGTATATAGCGTTGTAGAAGAAGGGGATAAGTATTACGTTGTTTTAGTGGAGGATCAAAAAGAAATTGTTACTAGGAAAACCCGGTTTGTAGTTATACAAGATGGTGAACTAACTAAAAAAGCAAAAGCTACAATTAATGAACTTAGTTATCAACTGCAAAATGAATTTGAAGATATTAAAGATTTCAAAATAAGAAAAAATAGTAAGGGTGAAATAAAAGAAATTATAATAAAATTAAAATTCGAATAAAAATAGATTTAGATGTTTTTATAAAATAGAGATATTTTAGATGAATTTTCTAGACATGAAGATATTGAATTATTGTAATTAAAGGTCAGGGGCTTTATGTAGCTACTGACCTTTAATAATATTAATTTTTTAATTAATAAACTCTTTAGTGATATAATTTCTTAGCTAGTGAGATATTAGTTAGATAACTATCTTTATTTATTTTCATATAAAAATTGGCCTCTTCCAAGATTATCAACCTTCACCTTTACATTAACTGTAATATCCGCATTACAAACAACACTATTAGAATAATATATAATGGATATATTCCACCAATAAGGGTAGAAATCCACCCATCCTGTTTTTTTTATTCATCTTTCTTTCTCCTGAATTTATCTCTAAAATTATTTTGCCTTATATTATTCTTGCCGGAAATTATTGACGGACGAGCATTCATTTTCCATAATGGTGCTCTAGTAAAAGTATCCTTTAAGTCATCTTTTTTTTTAGTCCATATATGGAACGCCGAAATTCTCCAAGGAGGATAAATGGATTATAAGAAAAGTATAGCCTGTAGCAATACCCATTATACCCATGGCATTTGCTAGAAACAACATTGGAAATATTAACAGTCTTATAGAAAGAGACATATCAACTGTGGGTACTACAAAAGAAGCAACGACCGTGATACCAACTACAAGCAGAGTAGTTGGACTTACCATATAGCATTTCCTATAATAATACCTCCCACTATACTTACAGTCTGCGCTATTTTTGAGGGAAGCCGTAATCCTCCTTCTCTTAAAATTTCCATTAGTAGTTCAAGTATAAGTATTTCCATAAAAGGGGTAAGAAATATTCCTATTCGTGATTGTACTATAGGGATAACAAATTGAACGGGTATGAGTTCAGTTTAACTTCAGTCCATATTTCATCTAAATCTGTTACTGATTTACATATATCCTTTAAATACTAAAATATTTTTTGCGACTTTTGGAATTACAAAATTGTCTTGGTCCAAGTAGGGTTAAAAACTCACCTTGTTGTGTGATATAATTGGTTTATAAGTAATTATATGTTGAATTAAATAATTTCTATAAAATTATTTAACTACAATTATAAACAGGAGAATAAATGGTTGACTTTAATATAAAAAGATGGTAACATTTCATTAAGTTAATAAGTCACAGTGATAAAGTGATAAAGTAATAAAAGAAAGTTGGAGGAGTGAAATTTTGAGTAATTGGAAAAGACATATACCGGAAGGTTCAAGAGATATACTTTTTGAGGATTGTAATAATAAAATTAAGATTATAGATACGCTTAGGAAATTAAATATAGAGGCTGGTTATTTAGAAGTTTTATCTCCAACATTAGAATTTTATGATGTTTTTCAGGGAGACGACGTATCTATAGAACAGGAAAAAATGTATAAGTTGTTCGATAATGCAGGAAGAATATTGGTATTAAGACCAGATATGACAATGCCCATAGCAAGAATTGCAGCAACGAAGCTTAGAGATTCATCATACCCGCTTCGAATATGCTATAGCGGAAATATATTTAGAATAAATGAAAACTGGAATGGGAAGGTCAGTGAAATGACCCAATCTGGAATTGAGATAATAGGAAGTGAAAGTCCCAAAGCAGATGCAGAAGTAATTATAACTGCTATTCAAGCTCTTCTTGCAATAGGGGTACAAAAATTTGAACTTGAAATTGGTCAAGCTGAGTTTTTCAAAGGCCTTATTGAAGACATAGAGCTTACTGAAGGTGAAATAGAAAGATTAAGAGGGCTTGTTGAAAATAAGAACTTTGGTGCACTTAGAGAGTTTATAGAAGAAAAGGAAGTTAGCCTTGGGTTAAAAAATGTAGAGGCATTAAAAAAGTTGCCAGAGCTGTTCGGAGGCATTGAAATACTTGGGTCGGCAAGAAGGCTCACTCAAAATAAAAAGGCTCTTGGTGCAATAGATACTATAGAAAAAATTTATAATCAAATAGAAAGTGTTGGATTAGGGGAATATATTTCTATTGATTTAGGTATGGTACAGCATATTGATTATTACACAGGCATTACATTTAGAGGATACAGCAGTGAAGTTGGAACTACAATCATCAGTGGAGGTAGATATGACAATTTAATATCAAAGTTTGGTGCATCTATGCCAGCAGTTGGATTTGCCATAGATGTTGATAACATTCTATCTGTTCTTGAAAAGCAGGGAAATGATAATGGAAAGGATAATAAAAAGTTTCTCATTCATTATGAAAATGCTTCAATAGGGAGTGCATATAAATTTGCTACGCGTATTAGAGAAAAAGGTTTTATTTCTGAGTTAAGCTTATTTGAAGAAAAAGAAAAGAGTTTAATTTATGGTGAGCAAAAGAAAATAGACAAAATGATTTGTATATTTGAGAATGAAAAAGTTGAAATAATAGATATTAAAACTAAAAAGAGTTTTAAGACAAACGTAGAGGAATTTATTAATAGTATGGGGGAATAACTATGAAAGCAATACGAGTAGCATTAACAAAAGGAAGACTAGAAAAATATGCTGTTTCAATGTTTGAAGGAATTGGAATAGATTGTACGGAGCTTAAGAATAAAGGGAGAAAATTAATTCTTAAGGATGAGAAAAACAATATAGAATTTGTTCTAGTCAAATCTACAGATGTTTTAACTTATGTAGAACATGGAGCAGCAGATATTGGAATTGTTGGTAAGGACACTTTAATGGAACAAAACAAAGAATTTTATGAGGTAGTGGATTTGAAGGTTGGAAAATGTATGTTTGCTGTGGCAGCATTGCCGAGTTTTAAAAGTTATGATGGATATAATCGTAAAAAGATAGCTACCAAATACCCAACTGTTGCTAAAGAGTATTTTAAAAAAAATAATGAAGATGTTGAAATTATTAAACTCGATGGGTCAGTGGAGCTTGCACCTATATTAGAATTATCTGATGCAATTGTAGATCTTGTAGAAACGGGAGACACTCTAAAGGAAAATGGATTAATTATTATTGAAAAGATTTGTGATATAAGTGCAAGAATGATTGTAAATAGAGCAAGTATGAAGATGAAAAAAGAAAAAATAAGTGATTTAATAGTAAAGGTTCAACAATATGTAGATAAAAATGAGGTGACAATATAGTGATTAAAATAACAGAGGCAAATAGCGTTGATGGAAAAGAACATATAGAAGGCTTAAAGAAAAGAGCAGAAGATGTTCAAAAGGATGTAAATATCATAGTAAATAAAATACTGGAAGATGTAAAGGCCAGAGGCGATGATGCTATAATAGAGTACACTCAAAAGTTTGATAGCAAATTTGTTACAGCAAAAAATCTTATCGTAACAGCTACAGAAATTAAAGCTGCATATAAAATGGTAGACCAGGATTTTTTAGATGCAATAACACTAGCAAAAAAAAATGTTAAGGAATTTCATGAAAAACAAAAGAGAAACGCTTGGATGATGACAAAGGAGAAGGGCGTTGTTTTAGGGCAAACAATAAGAGGCCTTGAGAGTGTAGGTATATACGTACCAGGCGGCACAGCATCCTATCCGTCGTCTGTTATTATGAATGCGGTTCCAGCAAAGGTGGCAGGTGTTGAGAATCTTGTGATGGTTACACCACCACTTAAGGACGGAAGTATTAATCCTCATATTTTGGTTGCGGCTGATATAGCAGGCGTTGATAAAATCTATAAAGTTGGCGGTGCACAGGCAATTGCTGGACTTGCATTCGGAACGGATATAATATCTAAAGTAGATAAAATAGTAGGACCTGGAAATATTTATGTGGCAATGGCGAAAAAAAGTGTATTTGGATATGTAGCCATAGACATGATTGCAGGGCCAAGTGAAATAATGATAATTGCCGATGAATTTGCAAATGAAAAATTCATTGCTGCAGATTTAATGTCTCAAGCAGAGCATGATGTGCTTGCGTCAGCTATGCTTATAACAACTTCAAGGGAACTTGCAGAAAAGGTAGTGAAGCAGTTAGAAATTCAGATAAAAGATATGAGTAGATCTGAAATCATAAAGCAATCACTCGAGAAATATGGAGTTATTTTAATAGCTCAAAATGTAAATGAAGCTATAGAACTTGCGAATAAAATCGCACCAGAACATCTTGAAGTTATGCTAAAGGACCCATTTGATTATCTAGGAGATATAAAAAATGCAGGTTCTATATTTTTAGGACAATATGCGCCAGAACCACTCGGAGATTATATAGCTGGGCCTAATCATGTTCTTCCAACTAGTGGAACTGCAAAATTCTTTTCACCATTATCAGTAGATGATTTTATTAAAAAATCAAGTTATATATATTATACAAAGGAAGCACTTTGTGAAGTTAAGGACAAGGTAATAAAACTTAGTGAGGTTGAAGGGCTAACCGCTCACGGAAATTCTATTAAAGTGAGGTTTAAATAATGATACAAGATTATTTTAGAAAAGATTTAAGTGATTTTGAATCGTACAATGCAGGTAAAATAGATTATAAGGTGAGGCTAAATGCTAATGAAAGTTTTAGTAACTTAGGCGAGGCAACGCGAAGGAAACTTGGCATGGTAATTGAGGACTCCATTTATAATAGATATCCTGATGCAGAATCTCTCGAGGTATGCAATCTTTATGCAAAGTATGCAAAAGTTGAAAGTGCAAATGTAATGGCTGGAAATGGTTCAGATGAGTGTATACAAATAATTGCACATACATTTCTAAATACTGGGGATAAGGTAGCAATGCAAAGTCCTGATTTCTCAATGTATGGTTTATATACTAAAGTTGCAGGTGGAATACCAATTGAATTTCCATTAGATGGAGAATTAAAATTGGATGTAGAAGGTTTTATTTCAATGGCTAATCATGAAGAAGTTAAGATAGTATATTTATCCAATCCCAATAATCCTACAGGTAATATTATTACAAGAGAGAATATTATTAAAGTAATAGAAGGATGCAAATGCATTGTTGTCATTGATGAGGCCTATTTTGAATTTTATGGAGAGACCGTAGTAGACAAAATTAAGAAATATGATAATTTAATTGTACTTAGAACATGTTCGAAAATTGGGCTTGCAGCAATTAGACTTGGATTTTTGATTACAAATGATATTTTAATGGAAGAACTTAAAAAAGTAAAACCTCCTTATAATGTTAATTCAATATCGCAAAGTATTGCGTCTGTTATTTTTGATGACCCAGAAATAATACATAGAAATGTGGAGTCTATAATTATCGAGAGAAGTTACTTATGGAAAAAACTAAGTAATATAGATGGAATAAAACTCTATAAAGCAGAAGCAAATTTTATATTGATTCAGGTTAAAAATGCAAAAAAAATGAAAAAGCAACTTTTAGAACAAAGCATTAATGTACGAAGTTTTACGACCGGTGTTTTAGAAAATTGTTTAAGAATAACCATAGGGAGTAGAGAAGAAAATGATTGTTTATTAAAGAATATTACATTGTAAAATTAAGATTATGTATAACATTTTAAGACATTTTCAGTTGTAAGAACAAGAGGGGAGAAAGATATGATAGAGAGACAAGCAAAAATATCGAGAAAAAGTAATGAAACAAATATTGATATAAGTATAAACTTAGACGGGTCTGGAAATTATGAAGGAGATACAGGCATAGGTTTCTTTGATCATATGTTATGCCTTTTTGCAAAACATGGATTCTTGGATCTAAATGTATCGGCTGTGGGGGATTTGAATGTGGATTCTCATCATACAATTGAAGATGTAGGGATAGTACTTGGAATGGCTATTAAGGAGGCACTAAAGGGGAAAGAAGGAATTAAGAGGTATGGAACAAGTTTTGTACCTATGGATGAAACCTTGGCTTCAGTGTCACTAGATTTAAGTGGCAGACCTTATCTTGTGTTTGATGCAAATTTTACTGTTGACCAAATTGGAAGTTTTGATACAGAAATGGTTGAGGAGTTTTTTAGAGCAGTTGCAGCAAATAGCGGAATAACGCTTCATGCAAGAGTACTTTACGGAAAAAACAACCATCATATGGTGGAGGCATTATTTAAAGCTTTAGGAAAAGCATTAAGTGAAGCATTAACTTATGATAAAAGGATAAAAGGAGTATTATCTACAAAAGGATCTTTATAAGGAGGAAACTATGATAGCTATAGTTGATTATGGTGTGGGAAATTTAAATAGTGTTCAAAATGCGCTTCAATCTATGAATATTAAGTCTATAATATCTTCTGACGCTGAGGAAATATCAAGGTGTAGAAGCATTATTGTTCCAGGTGTAGGTGCCTTTGCGGATGCAATGAAGAATATGAGGACCTCGGGACTAGATAAGGTAATTAAAGAAGTAGCTAAGGAAGGAAAACCAATACTTGGCATATGTCTTGGTATGCAGCTCTTCTTTGAGGAAAGCGATGAAGTTGAACAATGCGAGGGACTAGGATTATTAAAAGGAAACATAATAAAACTAGAGGGTTCTATAAAAATCCCACACATGGGATGGAATAGTTTATCTTTTGAAACTTATTCTCCTCTACTCAAAGGCATAAGTGAAAATCAGTATGTATATTTTGTTCACTCTTATTATGCAGTAAATTGTGAAAAAAATATTGTAAATGCTTATAGTATGTATGAGAAAAAGATACCTGCAATTGTAAGTAAAGGTAATATATTTGGTATGCAGTTTCATCCAGAGAAAAGTGGTGAGTTTGGTATGAAATTGCTTAAAAACTTTGTGGAGGTAGTGTAATGAAGATATTTCCGGCCATAGATTTAAAGAATGGAAAATGTGTTAGACTTTATCAGGGAGAATTTATTTTATCAGAGGTTGTGGGGGAAGATCCACTGCAAACAGCACTAAAATTTGCAGCAGAGGGAGCAGAATATCTACATATGGTAGATTTAGATGGAGCACTCAAAGGATCAATTGAAAATTTTAAAAGTATAAATAAAATTATAAACGATTTAAAGATCCCTATACAGTTAGGCGGGGGGATTCGAAGTTTGGATACTATTGAAGTGTTAATTAAAAAGGGTTTAAGCAGGGTAATACTTGGTACTGCAGCTTTAAACAATCCGACACTAGTAAAAGAAGCAGTAAAAAAGTTTGGAGATAAAATTGCAATTGGAATTGATGCAAGGGATGGCTTCGTAGCAGTGGAAGGCTGGCAGAAAAGTAGCAAGATAGAATATATAGATTTTGCAAAACAAATGGAGAATATAGGAATAAAAACTATTATTTTCACTGATATAAGTCGTGATGGCACTTTGACTGGACCTAATTTTGAAGCAACTGGTAAGATAAATGACGAGGTTACTTGTAATATTATTGCGTCAGGCGGTATGAAATGCATTGAGGATATAAAGAAGCTTAAGAAAATGAATATATATGGAGCTATAATAGGGAAAGCACTTTACAGTGGAAATATATCCCTTGAAGAAGCAATATTAGAGGGTAGGGGTGTAGCCAATGTTAAGTAAGAGGATCATTCCCTGTTTAGATGTAACTAATGGACGTGTAATGAAAGGAATAAATTTTGTGAATTTAACTGACGTAGGAGACCCTGTAGAAATTGCTGAGTTCTATAACAAAGAGGGTGCAGATGAAATTGTATTTCTTGATATAACAGCTACTCATGAGGGAAGAAAAACAATGATAGATGTTATAAAAAGGACCGCTGAAAAGGTATTTATTCCTCTCACTGTAGGTGGAGGAATAAAGAGTATAGAAGATTTTAAAGAAATTCTTAGAGCTGGAGCAGATAAAATATCTATAAACTCTGCGGCAATTCGCGATCCAAAGCTTATTACAGATGCAGCAGAAAAATATGGAAGTCAATGCGTCGTCGTTGCTATAGATGGAAAAAAGAATGATGATGGTTTAGGGTGGCACGTAGTAATAAATGGTGGAAGAATAAATACAGGGCTAGATGCAGTGAAGTGGGCAAAAAAAGTAGAAGATTTAGGTGCAGGTGAAATACTCTTAACTAGTATGGATGCAGATGGAACAAAACAGGGGTATGATATAGAATTTATAAATGCTATTACTGATATTGTAAACATTCCTGTAATTGCATCAGGCGGTTGTGGAAAAATAGAGGATTTTTATGATGTATTCGAGCAAAGTGGAGCTGATGCTGCATTAGCAGCTTCTTTGTTTCATTACAAAGAACTGTCCATCAAAGAAGTAAAAGAGTATCTTAAAAATAAAGGTGTAGAAATTAGAATATAAAGAAATGTGGTGTTTATTGTGGATGATATTAAGGAGATTCAATTTAATAAAGGATTAGTACCTGCAATAGTGCAGGAAGAGTGTAGTGGAGAAGTATTGATGCTTGCATATATGAACGAGGAATCTTTTAAATTGACTATAGAAACTGGAACAACTTGGTTCTTTAGTAGATCTAGACAAAAACTATGGAATAAAGGAGAAACATCAGGACATTTTCAATATGTAAAAAGCATTAGATTTGATTGCGATGGTGATACACTGCTTATAAAGGTAGATCAAATTGGAGTGGCTTGCCATACTGGAAACAAAAGTTGTTTTTATAGGAAAATTGGAAGTGAAAAGTAGAGGTAAAGAGAATCTATAGTAGTACATTTAAAGATGTTAAAATAAATACAAAAGGAGAATGGTAAAATGAGTGAAAATAATGTAGTACAGGAACTTTATAAAATTATTGAAGAAAGAAAAGGTAACCCTATAGAGGGCTCATACACTAGTTATCTGTTTGAAGAAGGATTGGATAAAATCCTTAAAAAAGTAGGAGAAGAAAGTGCAGAAGTTATAATTAGCAGCAAAAACAATGACCCGAAGGAAACTGTTGGCGAAATATCAGATTTATTTTATCATACATTAGTACTTATGGTGTTACAGGGAATAAAAGTAGAGGATGTAGTTACCGAACTTGAAAAAAGACGAGGAAAAATATGCAATAAAAAACAAAAGAAAGAAGATGTTGAAGGTATACACTAAGAGCATTTGCTTAGTGCATGCACTAATATAGAGACTCAATGTCTTGACAAATAAGCTAGATATGTTACAATATTTTTAATATTAAAAATATTACAGATACT
>DHIM01000315.1 GCA_002403785.1 Clostridium sp. UBA4746 | reverse complement strand
AAAGAAGGACATGTGGTTGAATCTTTAATTTAAATGATAATTCGCCAAAAACAAATTGAAGTTTGAATCTTGGGGTACTGGCAGCAAAACGCGGAAATTATACGCTAAGGATTAAAACTAATCAAAACAACGATTTTAATATACTTTAACGTTGTAACTAGCATGTGAAGCAAACATGTCACCAAGTAAATTTATGAGTAAATAAAACGTTACACAGACCCAATACACTTACTTTGAATTATTTACTTTATAAGTTTACTCATGAAATGGCTTGAAACTGTATCGCAAGAGATTAAAATAATAAAGTAAATAATACGTTCGTTTGTTTTACCAGTTTTATAGAAATTATAGCTCCATTAATACAGGTTTGCCTAAGAAGACAAATTTATTGTTGTACCATATGTTACTGACACCATAATTGGTAAATGTTAAACTAATCTTCTAATACAAAAGCGAAAAGCGCTTACTAATAAAAAATTGACTTAAATAAAATAGATTTGAAATGAGGATGGTATTATTGATATTAAAAGACAATTACAGTTAGCAGAGAAATTTCAACAACTTCACTTAAGTAATGAAATGTTTATCCTTCCGAATGCTTGGGACGTTGGAAGTGCAGTAATATATGAAAAAAACAATTTCCCAGCTGTCGGAACAACAAGTGCTGGATTTGCTTATAGCTTAGGATATCCAGACGGACAGAAAATCGATTTTGAACATATTTTGCAATTAGTAACGAAGATGACCGAAAGATTATCTATACCTCTAACTGTAGATATTGAATTAGGTTATGCAGACACAATTGATGGAATAGTAGACAACGTAACTAGACTTATAGAAGCTGGCGCTGTTGGAATAAATATTGAAGATGGCTATCCAAACCCAACACCTCACCTAGAAGATTTGGAAGTTCAAATTAAAAAAATTAAAACAATATATAAACTTAAAGAGAAATTAGGGATTCCTTTTGTTATTAATGCCAGAACTTGTGTATACTTCATTAAAGCATCAAAAGAAGAGGAGAGATTATCTATAGCCATTGAAAGAGGTAACGCTTTCCGTAAAGCTGGTGCAGATTGTATTTTTATGGCTGGTGCAGTTCCAGAAAATGATATTAAAAGTTTAATAGAAAATATTTCAGCACCTATTAATATTTTGACTACCCCTGTTACAAACAATATAAAAAAATTAGAGCAATTAGGAGTCAGAAGACTAAGTCTTGGCTCTGCACCAGTTAGAGCAATTTATTCGAATCTTATAGAAATTTCTAAGCAGATACAAGATGAAAGAAAGACTGAGAAATTATTAGGACACAGTTTTACTTACGATGTGGCGAATGAATTTTTCTCAGTAAAATAATATTTTTTAGCTTTGTATCTTATTTGCTATTAAAGAAAAAAGAGAGTAGAAGTATTCTATGACAATTAAAAACTATTATCCTATCTGCAATTTCTTAAACAATATCCAAGTTGTGAATGCACGTAATCAGGGTCTTGCCTTTATTGTTTAGTAAAGCTACTGAGATAACGATGGAGTAGATGGAAACACAGATCGAAAATCCTATGTACCTGAGTTTTCCTTACTATGTTCGTGCTTATAGGAAGATTGGAGTAGATAACATCTTGCGTGCAGCTCCTCATTTAATTTTGGCAACTGCTCCAAAGAATCTCAGAAACGGCCGAGAAAATACGGTTTTTTCCTTTGCCTACCTAGAACTGTTTGCAACAACTCTCGGATTATGTACTTGTTGACCTGAATCTTTGAAATGTGTTCATTCGCAAATCACTATCCCTTACTGGAACTGTTCACTATCCCAGGAGATAATGTATTAACCGGAGCAGTTATAGTTGGTCATCCACAATATAGTTATAACAGACTAATAGATCGTGACCCATTAGATATTACTTGGCTTGGGCAATATACTCTAGCCTAAATGATTCAATGTGAAAATTTACTTATGTGGAGGTAAATAATAATGATTCCAGAAAAACTTTTAGAAGTGTTAAGATATGAAGGTGTAGTTGCAATAGCCACACAATGAGATAATAAATCATATTTAGTAAATACTTGAAATACATATATGATAGTTACAAAGAGAGGTAATATATTTTATCCAGCTTTAAATTGAAGTTTTTTGGATACCCATCTGAGATGCACTTATGGGAAGGATTATTGACCGTTGAACTAGATCGCCAATTATTATTCAGTAGTGACCTTTTTATAAAAAGAGATAAAATGTTCGAAAAAGTGGCTGAGTCGAATTGGAAGGATGAAGTAAATAGTATATCAATTCAACAGATACCTTCCCAAAATGCACTTATTTCATTACAAAAAACATTGCGAGATATTAAAGTTAAATATATTGCAACGGGCCATGGCCCGTTCCTGAACTTATAATAAATGTAATGGACCATTTAAATACTAAAAATTATAATTATACAAAGGAGTCGATAAAGATGGATCTTGATCAAGTAAAAAAGTCTATAATAACAAATGTATATCACATACCAGGAGGTAAGAAAGTAGCATTGCATAAACATGATAAACATGATGAAATATTTTATTGCATAAAAGGGCACGGATTCGGCGTATTAGAAAATAGTGAGATTGAATTATCAACTGGAAAAGAATTTATCGTACCAGCAGGAATAATGCACGCATTAAGATCAGATGGAGACCTATACGTAACTTCATTTCTTATATCAAAAGTACTATAGTAAATTTAAATTGTTACTTAAAAGTCAAATAGTAATTTAATTACTTTAAAAAAGCTCTGAAAAATTAATGATACTGTTTCATAACAATCAATAACATTATAAGGGTGTGTAAATTCACACCCTCTAGTATTTTACATAGCTTTTGTAAATATTTTTAATAGACGTAAATAGTGATTTGCTTCACGTAGCGTATGGTCAGCCAATAATAGTATTATTAGGGGGTAGCGTCACTGGCCATCAATTAGTTCTAATGGCTCGTGATGATAAGAAAGTGACAACTGCAAATTACACTTTAACTGCAAAAAGATTAACTGTTAAAAGTAAAAATGGTAAAATTGAAGGTGGAACATTCAGAGGTGATGTTTATGTAGAATCAACAGGATTTAGGCTAGGAGCTGCTAAAATTGATGGTAATATCTACTTTGCTAATGAAGATGATAAAAAATCATTTAAAATGGATGATAAATCTTCTGTAACTGGAAAGCAAGAAATAAAGAAATAATTTAATATTGTTCAAGCTACATTACATATAAAAAATAAAGATAGGGAAATAAATTTTTTCCTATCTTTATTTTTTTAATTCGATATTATATAATATTGAATTAATTCGCAGGTATGAATGCCTTTACGCTTTAAAAAAGTGATGTTTGTAACTTATTGCATAAATACATATTTTGTAGATAATATCATATGTAATAATGTTTTATATAGGAGGTATGACAAATGATACAAGAGAAAATGAATCATGCTAATGCAGGGATTAAATGTATTGTTAATACTTGTCACTATTATATGCAGGGTGATTAATGTTAAAACAAAAAAATTCATGATAAGCAGCTCTCCATTACAGAAGTTTTCAAATACTTTAATCATCATATTTGATAAAAATCTCTTTAGATTTCATAACATTTTCTTAACATTCTTATCCCTAAAAATTGATCCCTAAGTGATTAAGCAAAAGTTTAGTTCCCATAAGTATTAAAATGAGTCCACCTGCAAATTCTGCTCTTGATTTATATACTGCTCCAAATACATTTCCTATCTTTACACCGATCATCGACAATGTAAAAGTAACAATTCCAATAAAGGAAACTGCTGACTTTTTGATTTTTTATCGCTACGAGGTGATCCGCATAACGGCAAGCTAAATTAATATCGTGCAAAACCATTACGATTGTTCTGCTTTCTTCTCTATTCAAATCATACAGCAGGTCTAAAATTTCGATTTGGTGCGTTAAGTCTAAATACGTTGTTGGTTCATCTAATAAAATAGTATCAGTATTTTGAGCAAGATTCGGGTACAGCCGACATACACGGTGCGTCCCGACAGGGCGTATATTCTAGCAGGTGGGAATCCTGTCAAGGTAAGAATTAGCAAATCGCTTTGTATCGAGTCTTAGAGATGTTGCGGTAACGTAATATTTTAAGCGTAGACAGAAAGTTAGCGAGGTAGAATTGACTGGGTGGTAACCCAGCAGTGAATGGTATTGAGCTTCGAAAA
>DHIM01000314.1:9671-10314 GCA_002403785.1 Clostridium sp. UBA4746 | reverse complement strand
CAGTGTATATATACTATAAAAAAAAGTTCACTAATCTATATTATTGTTAAGATGTGTAAAGCATTAATACCAATAATGCAATTTTTCATATTACAATTGAAAATTTTATGAGAGATAACTCCTCATACAATTAATTGAAAATTTAAAAGAGGAAAAACTTAATAATATGATAGGAAATAATTTTGAAAATAGTATAAATGTTTTTATACTTAAACAAGATACAAAAGTGAACAAACTTATTGCATACTATAAAAGGTTAAACCATATTACACAACTGCTCCATTTACTCATAGTTTTATAATATTTCCAAAATAAGACCAATCTCATTATTGATATTAATTTCATAAGTTGGGGTGTTTATATGTATGTTGGCTATATCCTCAATAATTTTCAGAATAATTTTATATAAATATTTTATATTGAAATAAAAACTCTTTTTAATATGCTATACACTTCAATTTTTCAAATAGCAAACTCCTCATATATGCTTCCATATATATGTATTATTCTATTTATAATCTAAAATGATGTTTATTAATTGACTTATGTAAGCCTGTTTAGATTTACACCTCTCTCTTCTATAATACAATTTCGTTATTAATAGCTTCTAAAAATTTTCCCTTATTTCATACTATATATTTGT
>DHIM01000314.1:8405-9533 GCA_002403785.1 Clostridium sp. UBA4746 | reverse complement strand
CTATAAATTTTCTCTTATTTCATACTATAAATTTTCTCTTATTTCATACTATATATTTGTAACATTAAAAACAGATTAAGAAAGTCTTAGATTTTGTTTAACACGAGCAATTTATTTTATTTAATAGGCAGCGGATTTACAGTTCATGCTAGTGTAATTATATGCTTAGTTATATTCTCAAAATATCGAAAATTAACACACAAATTTATAATTATTCTGTCCAAAATATTAGGGAAATTTAGATTAGTGAAGAATATATCAAATTTAGAAGTGAGCATCATTAACAATTAAAATCAGTTCCATGATAATAAGCATATATCAAAACATAGTAAAGGATTGATTATTAAGGCTGTTATTTATACAATATTACAGTTAATAATATATTTTATTATCCCTTATTTTCTTTATCTTAGTTTTGGTATGAGGGGTGCTTATATATGTAGTATGATAGCCGGAACTGAGCTTATACAGATGATACCAGCAGTTATATCATTACCCGAAGCAATGGTTGTTTCTGTTTAATACGTACCGAAAGTGACTTAATAAGATCTTGACCTGGAAATAGAAATGTCTTGGGGTGGTATTTCCAAAAATACTGTCTAAGTATTATTAAATTAGTCTCTGATAAAAGAATATACCGTTTTTTTACCTTTTCTAATTTTCATCTGCATATTTCTGCTATCAATATTCTTTTGTTCAAAATTGGCTACTTCGCTGAGTAGTTGCGTATTTCTTCCTGACCTAACAGTTCTGATGATTTATTAAAATATTTATCAAAATTACTTACGTTATATAAATATAACTTTATTGTTCCGGGACTGTATCCCTTAAGTTAGCGATCAAATTTCATTTTATTTCGTAATTCAGAGATTATAATTAGCACTTACCCTCCACCGCCTTTAGCGGTTTAGTTAATATGGTTTTAACGAACTATGGCTATATTACTAACTTCTGATATCACAATTGTTTATGATAAAGATCAAATATAATATAAAAAAACATCTGAAAATCAGATGTTTTTTTCTTTTGGTTCAGCATAACCTTTAGTATGTTGATTGGGTTTACACTATTCATTTACATTTATTTAGCAGTTATTTTTACATATTGATTACTTACATAGCCAGTTAT
>DHIM01000314.1:0-8203 GCA_002403785.1 Clostridium sp. UBA4746 | reverse complement strand
ACTTATACCGTCTCCTGTTGCTAGACCGTACTGATTTTTGTACACTGTTGAAGGTTTTAGTGCAGGTAATTGAGGTACAAATAATAATCCATGAGGACTATCCATGCCTGTAACAACAGGAGTAATTACTCCTGTTGTTAAATCCACAGTCCCAACAAACCCTGCCACTCCTGCGTCATCTGGAGCTGAAACAAAAGCTGTTCCTTTTTTAAAAGTGCCAGTTACTGAATAAATAGTGTTGCTTGCGGTATCTGTTATGTATAGTGTTCCTTTTGTGCTTGTTGCCCAAACTGTATCATCTACTTGAGTTCCTACTGGAAGCATTGTATTTACTTGACTTGCTGTTCCAATATTTTTTGAAAATATAAGCTTTGAATCTCCTTGGTCACCAAGTACTACTTGTCCTGCATATTTAGGACTTTCTGAAGGTACTATATTGTTTGAATCTGGATCTGACATATTAAGTGTAGTTGTCGCTCCTGCAGCTGCACCTGGAGTTGCATCATTTGCCGTTGCGTTATCCGCAAGTACAGAAGTTAAGGTTGCTGTTTTATCCGCATTTATTACTGCTTGAAATAGTGCTGCTGTAGTGAAATTTCCTTTACTATCTGCTTTAGGTGCTGATGCTGAAATATATATATTACCATTTTTAAATGATATACTGTCAGTCCCACCTGAAGGCAATTTTTGACCTGCTGCTGCTTTAAAGGTTATATGCTGAACTTGCTTTGAAGCTACTGCTAAAGGTGTTATAATATACATGCTTGAATTTCCATCTTCATTTACAGTTGCAATTAAACGATTATTTGCTGTGTCTGCTTTAAGACCGTCACATTTTCCAGCGATGCTCCAGCTAGACATTTGTTTCCCAGTAGCATCATATTCTATGACGCTACTGTTTAACACACCTTTGCTTGAAGCTGCACCATCTGAACCAACTCCATTTTGATTTCCTACAAAAATATTACCACCCATTGTTGTAATATCATCTGGCTTCGACACTGACGATGCAACTTTAGTAAAAACCTTAGTTGAAAAACCATTTAAAACGGGAAGCACATTTGTTTGTTGAGTTGTAGCATAAACATTAAAATTTGCAGAAACTAATAAACCAACAGCTGCTGTAATACTAAGTGCTTTAACAAGTGTAAGTTTCTTTTTCATTAAATTACCTCCATTATTTTACTTAATTAGGTTTGTACTCCTAAATATAGAATACTAACACTATTAACTTTACACTTGAATTATGAAAATTCAATTAAATTATGTTTAAGATTAGGTTAAGTTAAGTTAAGTTAAGTTACCAATTAAATCAAGTTGCGTTATAATAAATTATAACTTATACATATTCTTTTTCTTTTGTTTATCCTTTTTTAAGGAAGAATATATACCTTTATAAGCATCTTCGCGATCCATAAACTCAAGTGTAAATCCTATCCATCACTCAAATTTATCAAACGATTAATCATCTTAAGCGTGGTGGTTTTTCCACACCCACTCGGTCCCATAAGTACAAAGGATTCTCCTTTTTCTATTTTTAGACTTAAAGAATTAAAGCTATATTACCACTTGGATAAATCTTTGTTACATTATCAAATTCAATCATGTTATTTACTCCTGTATTCTCTCTTTATATAATTGTTTAAATCTTCTGGCTCTTCTCCTGTAATCATTTTATAATCATTAGTTAGTTTTCCAAGTAAATTATGTGCCGCAGCGACATATAATGATGCAAAGGTGGTCCCAAATCCTTTTGGTTCATCATATGTTGCTGCAAATTCTTCTACAATCATTAAATTATATTTTATAGTTTTTCCACTAATATTACTTAGCAAGCTTGTCAATTCAACCATGGAATAATTTCTGTTTCTACCTTGTAACTTCTTATCAGTAACGACTTTTATTACTGCTTTTGCTATATCCTTTCTAGAAATAAATGATATTTTTTTTTCTCATAACATTTATTCTTATAACATTATTCAACAAATAAAGTTAGTTTCCTTTAAATTATATAAGTTTCAGTACACTAATAAAAATAAGCATAAAATAAAACGCTCTAATCATAATTAAGATTTTAGAGCATTTATAAGTGTCATAAGTATTAATTCCTTTTTTAGTTTTAAATATTTAAATTAATTGAAATGAGTTTTTACTAAATTTCCGTCACTTAGTGATGCAATTCCATCACTATATAATTGAAGGAATGTACCTTTATAAGTTGTTTCCTTACTTGTCTGGAGCTCTGTTACAGTACATTTAATGTTATCATTTATATAAACCTTCCCGCTAGCAGTAACAAACAAGTGAGTTTTGCTTACTGGTGTACTTAATGGAAGTGACTTCCAGCTACCGTTCAATGTGCCATAATATATCTTATCAATCTTATCATTGCTATCCACATCTCCAATATAAACCTTGTCATTATTGTCTATTGCTAGTAAGCATGATTTTGTAGAACCAATGAAACTCAAAGCATGATTTACTCCAGTTGCATAAACCTTGTTATTGGTTAAATCTTCGTATAACATCTTATCTTCATGGGGTACTACTTGAATATTCCCTATATATTTAGATTTGGTAACAATTTTCTTCCTGGATTTCATTATATTTACCCAATATATAGAATAATACTTATAACCATTCTTTACTTTTATATAAATTACATTTGTTAGGGGCGATGCTTCAATATCCTTTACAATGGACGCTGAACTAATCATTAAAATATCAGATACTTTACTTTTTTGTGATTGAGTAACATCATAATATGATAATGAAAGATTTCTATCTTTAGTTTCACAAATAAGCATTCTATTTCTATCTGGGAGCCATTTATAAAAAGATATTTTTACTCCATTAGAGGAATCTACAACAACACTCTTACCTGTTATTGTATTAACTACATATAGCTCATTATTTGAAAAATAGGAAATATAACTTGCATTATAAGAAACATTTATGGTAGTAGCATTACTGGGTATATTATTTTTAGAAACAGAATCCTTATTATTTGTATTTGAGTCTGCTACCTTTTGAGATTTTACAGTAGTACTGGAAGTTAAAAAGTAGTTGTTCAAATAGAAAAGTCCACTAATTTGTATAATTAATGAGATTATAATACATATTATCAATTTTTTAAATACTTTTTTCATAGCTTATTCTCCTATCAGTTAAGGATTAACGATAAAAGCTGATGGAACTGCTCTTTCGCCAAGTGCATCGCAAGGGTTATTAATGATGCTACCATTATCGTACATTGTAGTTGATGAACCACCATCCAAATTGGATGCATTATATGCTCCATATTGAAGCATTATATTTTGCACATCTTTTAGTGAGGCTCCTAGGCTTTTAGTTGTTCTTCCATCAATAGCAAGTAATATCATAGCACCATCGCTACGCTGTCCAATGGCAGTCCTTGGTGCAATTCCCCAGCCTCCATCTCCAGATTTTATTGTTCCTTTACCGTTAACTACAAGTGCAGGACCAAAGGATACTGCATTGGTTACGCCAAGCATCTTCAAATCATTCAAACTGTGAGGTCCTACAAGAAGTTGCGCTTTATTTGTAATTGCTGTAACCTCAACCTTTTTGTCAAAATCTGTTATATCATTAAATTTAATATTTCCTTTACTCATAATAAGGCCCATTGGTTTTCCACCCGTACCAGTCCATTTCGCATTAGTTGATGATGAGTCAGAAAAACCTCCTGCATTAATAGCTGCTATAGCACCATTATCTTGCGCTATCTGACTTGTTAGTTCTCCCTGTGTCCCCAATTTATTACTATAGCCAACTTTAACTCTTGTTGGGTCTTTAATAATAAGTACATAGCCTGTGAACTTTCTTCCATTTGAAATGTTATATCTTTCAATACTATTGTCATGGGCATTAATAAACTTGATAAGGCTATTATTGCCCTGATGTACAATTTGAACTGTGTCCTCGCTTCGAATTTTTTGAATTTCAGCATCAGATAAAAACAACTTTGCAATCCATTGGTGGCTAAGTGTAGTCATTGAAGCATCTACAATCGTTTTTTTTACATTAGTAAATGGTCCATGAAATATAATTAATGGAGCAGTAACTCCAGTAAATATTAATCCGAAAACTAGATAAAATATAAATCTTCTTAGTTTGTAAAGTTTTTTTCGTGACCTATTGTTTGAGCTCATTTTTTTCCTCCTATGTTTCCCAAAATTATATCATATAATATTGCATGATTAAAAAGAATTAACTGTTTATTGCTAAAATATAATGTACATTATACTTATTGAAGATTACACTATTGTATCAAATTTGATAAGCAAATCTAAAAGGAAAATGGATAAACCCATTGTAGAAAATCAGGTCTTAAAAATAACCATTCAAGAAATTTTAACATAATTATATTGATGGGATACATGGTTGTTTGTTTAATAATGTTACTGTTTTGATTTCCTCTTATTTTATATACTCTCTTATATTATTAAAATAGGTTTCATCGCCTTTATTCAAGTAATAATATGTAATATTATCAAGCTTCTTCGTGTCCATATTTTTAGTCATAGTCTTTAACCTAATGCTTTTAATTGCTAGCTATTTTACAATATATTATCTTATTTCTCTATTGGTACTGCATAAAATAAGCATACTAAACTTCCTATAACAATTAATAAACCTAAAATTGCTGGCAACCCCATAATTTCCTCCCCTTTTTCTTTTAATCTTATATATATTATTACCATATTTTTAAATCAAATGCAATTTTATGTAAATATTATTTTGACTAATAATATTTTTCTCATGCTGTTGCAGCCATAGAAGCAGATTTAACTATTAGATATATAATTGTGGATGCGGATGCTAGTGTTAAGAAAACGGATTTCTTTGATTACTATTATTTTAATCTGGTAAAATATGTGACTATAACTACAGCACCTAAAACGAATCGATATATTGCAAATATTCCAAATCCCTTAGTTTTTAAATAATTCAATAAAAATTTAATACTTAAAAAGCCTACGATTGCTGCTGTTAAAACAGCTACAATAAATGAAGTTTTATCTATGGCAACAGTTCCTATTTTTGTCGCATGATATAGTGCATCCCCTATTATTATGGGAGTTGATAGTAAAAATGTGAACTTAGCTATAGATTCTCTTTCTATTCCTAGAAAACGGCCTGCCGACATTGTAATACCTGATCGTGATACACCTGGTATTATTGCAAATATTTGAGAAATACCAACTATAAGACCTCTTTTTAAACCAATATCCTCTATTTTTATTTTTTCATCACTAGTTCTATCAGCATAATATAATATTATACCCATAATGATAAGCATAGCCCCAATAAGAATAGGGTTCCTGAATCCATCCATATATTTATCTAATAAAACTCCGAATAAACCTCCGGGAATTGTCGCTAAAACAAGTAACCAGAATAATATTCCATCCTTTGACTTAGGCTCCCGAGTTCCAGCATTAATTAATTTAACCCAATCTTTAAAGAAAAATATAATTACTGCTGATGCAGTTCCTAAATGTAATGCCACATCAAAGGCAACGCCAGGATCATTCCATCCAAAAAGCCATGGAATTAATACTAAATGAGCCGTGCTAGATATTGGAAGAAACTCCCCAATACCCTGTACTATTCCATAAACAATAGCTTGTATAATATTCATGTAATTTCACCTCTACCTTAATTTATTATATAATAATTCCAATAATTCCAATAATTCATACTAAATCGACTTGAAACTTTAAAAGAAACGATACCTTATCACCTCTTTCTCTTATATGCTAAGTTCGATATTATATTTACATAACTTAAGTAATAAGCATAGACTTACCCATAGCCCCCCAACAATTATATTATAAGGTATGAATTTCGAGTAATTCATTTCTCCAATACCAGCTACAAAAAGTTTTAAATTTAGCTTAAGCATTATAATATCTTTTAATAAATAATGCTTATATAACAAATAGATTTGAAATCTAGATATGTAATGTAACAGTTATCTTTGTTCCGATGCCTTCCTCACTTTCTACATTTATAGTTCCCATATGTACTTCAACGATCAATTTAGCAATTGATAGTCCAAGGCCAGTGCCACCTTTTTCTTTAAATCTAGATTTATCTACAGTATAAAATCTCTGCAATACATTTTTAATTTCGTCTTTTGGTATTCCAATTCCACTATCACTAACCGTAATATTTACTGTTTTATTCTGAATCTGCGAACTTATATTAATGTTCCCTTGTTTCGGCGTAAATTTACTACTATTATCAACAAATATCCTAAGCATCTGCTTCAGCATTTTATAATCTGCAAATATACTTAAAATATCATTTCTAGAACTTGATATTATATGGTTATGATCTATAATCTTACTCTCTTTTAAAACTTCGCAAATAAGCCCATTAAGACAAAATTCTTTTTTTTCTATCATTTGATTTTCACTATCACCCTTGGCGATAAATAATAGTTTTTCAACTAAACTTGCCATATTACTTGTTTCTAACTTAATAGCATCAATAGATTTTTCTAAGGCTTCTCTATCATCTTTCCCCCATCTATCAAGTAGGTTTGCATATCCTTGGATAACTGCAATAGGAGTTCTAAGTTCATGTGACGCATTAGATACAAATTTAATTTGGCTGTCAAAAGCTCCCTGAAGTCTATCTATCATATTATTAAAAGTATTACCTAATCTTTTAAGCTCATCATCAGGACCAGTAACTTCAATTCTCGCCTTTAAATTGTTAATACTAATATTATCAGCAGCTATAGTTATTCTATCAATAGGCTCTAACATTTTTTTTATTATACTATATCCAAATATAATGGAAGTAACCATACCTACCCAGTCAGCTATTGCCATAAAAATAAGTAAAATTCTCATGAAGTCATATTCATTATCCATATCTTTCACTATTTGAATATATACCAAGCCATATTTTTTAGTTTTAATTTTTAGGTTTTTATATAACAGTTGCTTATTGTGTTTTTCAAAACTTCTTATTATATCAAAAGGTCCCTCGATTTTAATATTACGATAAAAGTCTTTTGAGATGTTTAGTACCTTCCCATTTTCTTGTAGTATTCTTATGCTTACATTTTGTTTCGACGGAACATCTGAAATTAATTCTTTGTCAGATAAATCTACATCCTCATTTTTAGATGTAATCTTATTTAATACTAGTATTTTAACATCTTCTATTTGTTTATTTGCCTGAGTATGCAAGTAATACTTTATTCCGTATAGAATTGAAGCATTTAGAATGAGTAATACTAACGAGAACATTACAGCATAAACTATAGTTAATTTTACAGAAATTTTAGCATTTTTAATAATTTTAAAATTCATAATCAATTACCTTTAATAACATATCCTACACCTCTTTTAGTAGTTATAAGTTTATCTTCAAATTCATCATCAATTTTACTGCGTAAATGTCTTATAAACACATCTACTACGTTGGTATCACCTTTGTAGTCATTATCCCATACTTTCTCTATTAACTGCGCTCTTGTTAACACAATATTTTTGTTTATAAGTAGTACTCCTAAAAGGTCATACTCCTTTTTTGTAAGTTCAATTTCCGTACCACCTCTTTTAACCTTATGAGCCTTATTATCCATAACAATATCTTTCACTTTGATTTCATAAGTATTATTGTTTATAGTTTGATTCCTTTGATACACTCTAATTCTTGCAAATAACTCTTCTATTGCAAATGGTTTTGTTAGATAATCATTTGCACCTACATCCAGACCTAACACCCTGTCTGATATGTCACTTTTTGCTGTAAGCATAATGATAGGTACTTGCGATGAGTGCCTTATTCTTCTACAAACCTCAATTCCATTAAGTCCTGGTAACATAATATCAAGTAGTATTAAATTATATTCGGTTTTTTCTGCAATACTTAGACCTTCGCGTCCATTGTAAGCAACATCAACATTATATCCTTCATGGTTTAATTCCATTTTAATAAACAGTGACATTAACTTCTCATCTTCCACTAATAGAATTTTAAAATTCTTCAAAATACCACCTTCTTTTTATAGTAGCATAGTGAGGTAATGACCACTATATGGTACTAATATACTCTTCATTATCTCTTCATTATTATATAGTACATAACATAAATTAAAAATAACTAAAGATTAGATTAAATTTGAATTAAACTGTTAAAATTCATAACATTTATTTTA
>DHIM01000312.1 GCA_002403785.1 Clostridium sp. UBA4746 | reverse complement strand
AGGAGATAAACCTAGAAATACATATGCTGATGCATATATATTGCTATAGCCATTATATATGATATTATATTGGAACATATAGATCATAGTGAGCCTAATGTAAGTAGATTAATATATGAAATGCTAGTATAATCACATATGTTGGGCACAAAACTATTTATGCTTAACGCTTTAAACTATTTTAGGGGGTCTGGCTTTCATGTATAAGGAAATGGTTCAAAGAAAAAAGTTCCCAGCTATAGTATTGTTGTTTATTACATTAATTACATTCATATGCCTATCAGACTTATTACCTAAGCTAAGTATAGGTAGCATAAACATTAAAACGTTTGTAACTATGTTCTTTAACACACTAATGATCGCTCTTTGTTATGTGGAGTTTTCAAAATGTAAGGTTAAGTATAAATATTCGATTGTTGCTGATCAATTTATTATTCATAAAATAAAAGGTGAAGCGGTTACAATACTAGAAGATATTAAATTAAAAAATATAGAATATATTGGTAGATATTGCAACTACAATTCCAACATCCATATTACGAGCAGTAAAAAGTATATATGTTCTACATTTGTTGTAAGTAAATTCTGTTGTGTATATAAAGTAGGAGATAAATTAAAAAAGTTTTATTTTGAACCTAGCGATGGGCTTATGAAGAAAATTAGGGTATTAAAAGAAAAACCATTATTTTAATAATAGATATATAGGAAGTATAATTGTATTAAAATTATACTTCCTTTTTTATTGTAATATAATTATTAATGTTATTTTAATTCAAGTGTAATCTCTTTTAATAAATCTTGATTTTCAATAATATCGAGACCTGTTATGGCAAGGGCTTCCGTAGCTTTTATCATATTTTTTTTGCAGAAATTTGTTTGTGTTTCTAGAGCAAATGCGGGGGAAGGGCAACTTATTAAATGATTTTTTGTAATAGAGATAGAAGGGTATATGCATGGTGTAGTATGGCTTATAGAACCTATTCCCAAACCATATTTGGTATTTTTGCAACAATCAATATCGATAATACCACATTCTTTTAAGTTGTGTGTAAATATTCTTGATAAACATTTATTAGATAAAAGTTCTTGTGAAGGTAATTCAAATAAAGTTATTTCTTCAGTTATATTCATTGTTTTAGACATTGACTTAACAAAGTCTAAAATAGTTTTTTCTAGCTCCTTAGCGTCAATTAGGCTAGTAGCTTTCAAATAAAAGGTAGCCTCTGAATTATAAAATGAATTAAGGCTTGTGGAGGCATTTTTTATAGAGATTGTGTCAATAAAACAGCTGTTGTTTAGTCCTTTTGTCAATTGACTTAGTGTATTAAGGATAAACAAATAGGCATCTAAAGAGGTAAAACGGCTGATAGCTACATTACTTTTACCTGTATTTCGGTGATATTTTATTTTAATTGGAATTGTAGCCATGGAGGTGCCACTTTCTGCATTGTTTATATCACAGTGAGGCGCAATAATAACATCAATATCTTCAAAACATTTTTCTTTAGTTAAAGTTAACTCTGATCCATTGGAGTATTCTCCAGGACATCCTAGTACAACTACGCTCCCACCACTTTTAGATATTATTTTTGATAAGCCGAGTGCTGCACCAATTGAAATGCTAGCATTTATGTTATTACCAAAAATATGGCCTGTGTTTTCTGTAGCTGTGTATTTGCATACATAACATACCTTAGGATGACCATTTCCATATTGAGCATAAAAAGAAGTCGAAATATCGCAATAGTTTTCTTGTACTTCAAAATTATGAGCTTTTAGCATATTTACTATGTAAGAACAACCTTTGTATTCCTTATAATTTGTTTCTGGATTAGTATAAAGGAAGTTTGACAAATTATATATATCTTCTTTTATACTGCTTATATAACTTATAATTTCTTGTTTCATAGACTATTCTCCTCTCAGAATCAACATGATCATTAATACAATTAGTATAACCAAAGTTACATAAATATATTGCAATCAACAAATAAAATTGTATAAGGTCAAATAATAATTTTAAATAACTTTTTATGACATAAATTGTAAACAAATATATTTGAATTTATTATGTGGACAAAATAAGAAACCGTAGTTAGTTGAATAAGATATATTATAAGAGGCTATACTTTAGGTAGTTTAACGGCACAAAGGGTGATGATTTAAGTTAGCAAGTTTGAGGGGGAAATTATGAAAAAAGAAAAGTGTATTATATGTAGAAAGCCTCTAAATGATGGTATAATAATAAATGGAATAGGAATTTGTAAAAATTGTGAAGGAAGAATTATAGAATCAAAGGCTAATACTGATTTCTATGAATATTACAAGAACTGTATAAGAAAGACTTTAGTACGGTTTATACCAAGAGGAGTGACTAAGGATTGTCAAGATTACCACTTGTAGATGGAGTGTTAACATATATAAAAGAAAAAAATGTTTCCTTTTGTATGCCAGGGCATAAAGGCGGGCTTGGTTTTTTAAAAACAAGACAAGGCAGAGAGATTTATGAGAATTTCATTAAAGGTGATATTACTGAGGTTGATGGGTTAGATAATCTCCATAATGCAGATGGAATAATAAAAGAATCTCAAGAATTATTGAGTGATTACTATGGAAGTATAAAATCTTATTTTCTAGTGAATGGTAGCACTAGTGGAAATTTAGCTATGATTTTTTCATCTTTTAATGAGGGAGATAAAATTATTGTAGAGAGAAATTGTCATAGTTCAATATTTAATGCAATTATTATGAGAAAATTAAGACCAGTGTATATTAAAAATAAAATTCATTCAAAGTATGATGTTCCCCTTCCTTTTGATAAGGAGAATTTTCTTTATTTAATTAATGAAAATAAAGATGCTAAAGGTATCGTTGTTACTTACCCTAGTTATTATGGTATATGTTTTGATTTACCATATGTTATAGAAGTAGCTAAAAAATATAATATTAAGGTATTAGTAGATTCTGCTCATGGTGCTCATTTTGGTGCCAATAAGTTATTACCTAAAAATCCTTTGACAATGGGGGCGAATATGGTAGTTATGAGTGCTCATAAAACGCTACCTAGCCTAACACAAACAGCTTTTTTACATGTAGGGAAAGGAATAGATATTAATAAGGTAGATTTCTATGTAAGTGCTTTCTTAAGTACTAGTCCATCTTATATGCTTTTGTGTTCTATGGATTATGCAAGGTATTATATTCAAGAGTATGGTGATGAGGACTATGGAGATTTAATTAAACTATGTTTATTATATAGGGACAAAATCAATAGCTTAGGAAAGTTCTATATTTTAGGTCAGCAAGATTTACGCTATGTAACAGCGGATTATACTGAAGAGGTTAATAGCTATACTATGGATCTAACTAGGTATATATTAAATGTACCTAAAGGATATAGTGGACATAAGTTATTAGAATACTTAAGAGTAAATAAAATTCAAGCTGAAATGAGTGACAATAGAAATGTAGTTTTAATATTTTCACCCTTTAATAACAAGGAGGACTTTCAAAAATTACATATAGTTCTAAAAAACTCCGATATGGACGATTTAAAGGAGAAACACGTAGATTTGATAGATTATGGTATGCCGATACAAATTATGCTTCCATATGAAGTAATGGATAGAAAAAAGATCATCTTAGAAATAAAAGAGGCAAAGAATAAAATAAGTGCAGTAGCAATAGTTCCATATCCGCCAGGAATACCGATTGTAATGCCTGGAGAAAGACTAAGTAAGGAAACTATAGCTGTAATAGAATACTACTTAGAGTGTAATGTAACTGTGATTGGAATTAACAATGGAACAGTAGCAACAGTTGAAAATAGATAGTATTATTATATTAATATATACATATTGGTGGAGGGGATCGCATGGAAAGAGGTCGGCTAATAACACTAGAAGGCCCAGATGGTTCGGGAAAAACTACTCAAATACAATTATTAGAAAAGCATCTTAAAGAAGTAGGATATGAGGTAGTAAGAACGAGAGAACCTGGAGGCACAGAAATTAGTGAAAAAATCAGAGAAATAATATTGGACAATGATAATTGCAATATGAGTTATATGTGTGAGGCATTACTTTATGCATTATGATAAGTTGTTGTTTTGTCCATATATTTATATTTAATCACTAATATTCTTATTAATAATTATCTTTTACTTTAGGACTATATTTGTTATTAATATTTAGTTGTCTAATATATTATATATATTAGACAGAATATATAATAGTATTATTAGAATAACTAATAGAGCAATTAGTTAATAATATAATGCAATAAGATAGCACCTATGAAGGTGCTTTTTTAATTGCAAATAAATATGGATTAACGACAACTAAAATTCACTCAATATAATTGTATTGTGTTACCAAACATGTTAATATTTATAATGTAGTAATTCTAAGCACAAGAGGTGTTAATAATGAAAGCCGTACAAACAAGTATGTTATTGTTCATGCAACAGCCAAAGCAACAATTTATAATACCAGTCTATCAAAGAACTTACAAATGGACAAGGCTTAATTGTAAGCAACTGTTAGATGATATTAGAAGAGTAAGTACCGATGAAAATAAAACGCATTTTATAGGTTCAATTGTTTATATAACAGATGAATATTATCAAGCAACTAAAATAAATCAATTGAGTATTATTGATGGTCAACAGAGAATAACTACAATATCATTATTGCTATTAGCTATGTGTAAATACTTAAAAGAAAACCCTAATAAATTTGATACTACTCCAGAAGAATTATTTAATGAATATCTAATTAATAATATATATAAAAGTAAACATGGAGAAGACTATATCAAATTAGAACTAACAAAGCATGATAAAGATATATATTTCAAATTAATTAAGAATGATGTAGTTGAAAATATGACTCATAATATCTATTTGTTGATTTACACTTTATCTTA
>DHIM01000215.1 GCA_002403785.1 Clostridium sp. UBA4746 | reverse complement strand
GCTATTAAATTTTATAATATAAGTATAGTACATATTTTATAATTATAATGTAATATTTATATTAACTTAAAATAATTAATGAAACCATTAAGTGGATTATTTATTTTAAGAGATGAGAGGAAGGTCATAAATATGCAAGAATATTTAAAGAACAGTGATAAAAAAATTTGCGAAATTATTAAAGAGGAGAATGCGAGGCAAGAGGATCATATTGAACTAATTGCTTCTGAAAATTTTGTTAGCAGAGCTGTACTTGAGGCAAATGGATCTATACTTACCAACAAATATGCAGAAGGTTATCCTGGTAAAAGATATTATGGAGGTTGTGAAGTAGTTGATAAAGTAGAAAATCTAGCTCGCGAGAGGATAACAGAAATTTTTGGAGCAGACCATGCTAATGTTCAACCCCATTCAGGATCTCAAGCTAATATGGCTGTATACTTTTCTGTGCTTAAACCAGGAGATACGGTACTAGGTATGAATTTGAATCATGGTGGACACTTAACTCATGGTAGTCATGTAAATTTTTCAGGAATGTTATATAATTTCATTCCTTATGGCGTTGATTCAGAAACAGAGACAATAGACTACGAAAATGTAAGAGCTTTGGCTAAAAAGCATAATCCTAAAATGATAGTTATTGGTGCTAGTGCTTACCCAAGAGCTATAAATTTTAAACTGTTTAGAGAAATTTGCGATGAGGTTAACGCATATATGTTTGTAGATATGGCACATATAGCAGGACTTGTTGCAACAGGAGCTCATGAGTCCCCAGTTCCATATGCAGACTTTGTTACTACAACAACTCATAAAACTTTAAGAGGCCCTAGAGGTGGAGTAATCCTATGTAAAGAGAAATATGCAAAACAAATAGATAAATCTATTTTTCCAGGCATGCAAGGTGGACCATTAATGCATACTATAGCAGCTAAAGCTGTTTGTTTTGGAGAAGCTCTTAAACCAGATTTTAAAGTCTACATTGGCCAAGTGGTTAAAAATGCGAAATTACTCGGTGAAGAACTTCAAAAATATGGTTTTAAATTAGTATCTGGCGGTACGGATAATCATCTTTTACTTATAGAACTAACAAATAAAAATATAACTGGCAAGGAAGCAGAAAAGCTATTAGATATTGTGGGTATTACTGTAAATAAAAATACTGTACCAAATGAAACATTAAGCCCATTTGTAACAAGTGGTATAAGAATTGGCACACCAGCTGTAACTACAAGAGGATTTAAAGAAGAAGAAATGAAAAAAATAGCTGAGCTTATAAATGAAGCTATAGAAAATAGAGAAGGAAATTTACGACAAATTAGAGATAAAGTAGAAGAGTTATGTAGCAGATTTCCACTATATAAGGATAGTATATAAACAAATCAAAAATATACCCGAGAAAACATTCCTTAATTTTATAATAAAAAAGAACAGAGAAATAGCAGAACCTAGTTTAAGAAGGTTCCTGCTATTTTTTTTGTATTAGCTGTTGCAATATTTTATGGCTAATAAGGGCACCATAATATATAAGAAGAGGTGATTTTATGAAAAGTAAATTAGCATGTATTTTATTAGTCGTGATGTGTGTGATGGGATACAATAGCACTGCTGAAGCGACCACTATGATAGATAGGTCCAATATATCACAAAAACAACATACAAAATCTCAAAATAATTTGAGAATTATAAATTCTGTATCCGCTGTTAAGCGTGGTGGAACAGGTATCATAACAATACAAGGAATGCCCAATACTCTATACAGCATAAAGACCTCATATAAGTTAATAAATAAAACAGTTTCTGTAACACAATGGCGTACAACAGATGAGACAGGAGTAATTACATTTAATTGGATTGTTAGTATGGAAACTATGTCTGGAACATATGATGCCACAATTTCTGGAGGAGGAGATGTACTAAAAACAAACCATAAAGTCCTTCCATAATACATTATAAAAGTACTATGTCTTTAATAAAAAAAGATATAACCATAAGATTGTTCTTAGGGTTATATCTTTTTATGCCGATTTTTGATATAATTGAGTGTATTAATGTAACTAATAGTTGAGAAATACTCTAAAGGAAAACTAGGAGGATGGATTATGATTGACTCACATATACATTCAGAGTTTTCTGAAGACTCTGAAATGAAAGTTCAGCATGCGCTGGAACAATCGAAAAAAAATAATATAGGTATGACTTTTACAGAGCATCTTGATTTAAAATTTTCAGAAGGAACAGATATTACATTTGATATAGATAAGTATTTTAATGATTACGAGAAATATAGGAGCAGCAAAATTATGCTTGGAATTGAAGTTGGTATGCAAGAAAATTGTTTGGAGGAAAATAGAGAAATTGTAAAAAAATATCTTTTTGACTATGTAATTGGATCGATTCATGTTGCTAAGGGAGAAGATATTTACTATCCCAAATTTTGTGAAGGCAAAACTAAAAAAGAAGCCTACGAAATATATTTTTCGAGTATGATTGATTGTGTAAAGCAGTACGATTATATTGATAGTTTAGGTCATATTGATTATATATCTAGATATGCTACTTTTGAAGATAGTGAAATTCATTATCATGAGTTTACTGAATGTATAAATGGAGTAATAAAAGCAATATTACAGAATGGTAAAGTAATGGAGATTAATTCAAGAAGACTTGCAAATAAGGAAGCGTATAATAATTTAATTGATATTTATAAGGCATATAGCCAAATGGGAGGGAAATATGTAACCATAGGTTCTGATGCTCATCATGCAGAGGATATTGGTAATAACTTTAAAGAAGCTATAATAATATGCGAAACATGTAACTTGAAACCTGTGTATTTTAGAAAAAGAAAAATAGAGTATATGTCTATATAAATAAATATGTTTTGTAGTAATGGCAGTATTAAGATTTCTTAATACTGCCATTACATATTAAATAAGTCTTTGCTATTTCTATTTAATGTGTTAATCGTAAGTTACTAGTATGTTTTTATAAATTAAGGAGAATGAAGATGGGAAATAGCCAATTAATTAATCAAGTTATCGTATTATTCATTATTATGGCAGTAGGTTTTTATGCCAAGAAAAAGAAGTTTCTTAATAATGTAGTTGATAAAGGTTTGTCGGAACTATTGCTAAATATAACTTTGCCATTTATGATAATAACATCATTTAATATTAAATATGAAGCATCGATGGTTAGTAATGCTCAAAAGATTTTTATATATTCTTTCTTAATACATATAAGTTTAATATTTATTAGTAAAATATTGTTTTTTAAGCTTCCGGAAAATAAGCAGCAAGTATTTAGATTTGTAACAATTTTTTCGAATGTAGGGTTTATGGGTTATCCAGTGCTTGAAAGTATTTATGGAGGAATAGGTGTCTTTTACGCTGCAATATTCAATATTGCCTTTAATATTTTAGTGTGGACAGTAGGGGTTATGCTATTCACAGGAGAAAAGGATTTCAAATCCATGAGGAAAGCATTAGCAAACCCAGCACTTATAGCAGTAATTATTGGTATTATTTTATTTACATTTTCAATAAAATTACCACTGCCTATTGAGACTTCGATAAAACTAGTGGGATCTACTACAACACCGATATCTATGATAATCGTTGGATCAATGCTTGCAGAAATGCAATTAAAGGATGCTTTTTCTGGTTTTTATGTATACTACGCTACAATAGTTAGGCTTTTTATAGTTCCAATGATTGTTTATGTAGTGTTAAAACTTTTAAAGGTAGATGAAATGTTACTTACAATATGTGTTATACTGCAAGCAATGCCGGCAGCAGTAATGGCTCCAATAATTGCTAAAAAATACGGTGGTGACAGTTTACTCGCGTCACAATGCGTATTTATAACTACAATAGTTTCTGGAATTACTATACCTATAATAATATTATTTTTATAAAATATGTAGATAAATAAAAATGGAGGTTTTATAAATGAAGGTTAATTTTACTGAGAATTTAGAAAGAGGTATGGAATCTTTACGTACCCAAGGAGCATTCTTAATAGTGAGATCAGGTGAGAAGATTGATACTATGACGATAGGCTGGGGAAATGTGGGATATGTATGGAATAGACCTATATTTACAGTTATGGTAAGAAAATCAAGATATACACATGAACTTATTGAGAATTCTGATAATTTTACGGTAAGTATACCCTTAAATAAAAATTTAAAGAGCGCATTAACGGTGTGTGGAAGTAAATCAGGAAGAGACATTGATAAGTTTAAGGAGTGTAATTTAACATTAGAGAATAGTAAAAAGGTTGATACCCCAATTATTAGTGAGTGTGAACTTCATTACGAATGCAAAATTGTATATAAACAAGAGATGAATTCAGAGCTTCTTTCAAATGATATTGTGGAAAGCTCTTATAAAGATGGAGATTACCATACATTATATTATGGAGAAATAGTAGAAACCTATATTAAATAAGAATTATTATAACAAAAATAAATACAGAAAAAGTATTTTTGAAATAGTACCCAGAGTGATTATTTATACTATAATAAAGTTTAACTTTATTATAGTATAAATAAT
>DHIM01000257.1:3180-3751 GCA_002403785.1 Clostridium sp. UBA4746 | reverse complement strand
ATACGTATATCATCTTTTATTTAAATAGTTTCACTCAAATATCTACAAGTTTAAATTGCTTTAAATAATTTAGGAATATAGTGTTATATGTCTTAAATAATCTAAAGTATTTAGTAATGGTTTAGGGGTTATAATGCTTATATTTTTTTATATACAACTACATTACTATTAGTAATATCTGTGATATCTACAGATTATTTATAGTCTATTGTATACTCTTTTAGTTTTTATTGGCTGGATTCTCTGTTCAGTGTGTGGTAGAAGAATACAAACTATTTAGCCTGCTTTTCGGTATAGGCATAATAGGCGGTTTATATATGTAGGAAAAAAAATAATTTATATTATATACTACTTCTAAGTATATAGATGTAAAAGGGCTGGATACGTTTAAATACTTTTTATATTTAATGATAGCCCAGACTATGTTTAAATTTAATAAAAGATTTTACATCTTTTATTACATATGGCCTCTCCATATTTTAAATAGAGAGGCCATATAAAGAATTAGCTTAATGGTAAAGCAACTATTATTAAATAAAATATCTAATAAAAGTAAAATAAAAGTTCGAAT
>DHIM01000257.1:523-2926 GCA_002403785.1 Clostridium sp. UBA4746 | reverse complement strand
AGTTCGAATCTTTTATTCTTTAACGATAATAATATTAAGTTATTATTTAAACCCATCTCTAAACGATATATGTTTAAGGTGGTTAAGCAACTTATTATCTAGGTATAGATATTATTGTGTATTTTAATACAATAATTTATAATTATGCTAGATAAGTAAATATATGTTACTTAATATTTAGACTTAAATAAATCGCTCCATGTTCGCTAGCAATAATCTTAGTGTTATTGTGTAAAACGAAGGAAATATAGTATAGGGCTATAAACCTATAACGTTTTTAACCAGGTAAAAACAAAAGGATTTTTTATATATTACTTTATTTAATACTTGGTTTAAAAGAGTAATTATGTAAATTAAATAATTAGGATAACTCCCTAGCGGGATAAAGCAATTTTTATTTATATCCAAGTAGATAAAAAAGTTATAATATTTAAAAGATAATGTAGTTACTTTTACGATATATTTCTTTCAATTTATAAAAAGGCGAAGTGAAAAGGCTTCTCATTTTGCCTGCTTCCCATCTCCATGCCTTCAGATATACAAATCTAAAAGTAGTTCTTGAGCCCCAAGAGGCTGATAGGTCTATAAGCTCACCAGCTAAAGGTAGTATTTCTTTATGAACAGAAAGGTGATTTCTGTCTTCAAATGCTAAAGATATTGGAACATTATATCTAATATTTGCATTATTTTCGGGTTTACTGGGTACAGCTTTTTCTATTCTTATAAGATTAGAATTAAGTGGGCCTGGTGTTCAATATATTGCAGATAATCAACTGTACAATGCCATTATAACTGCTCACGCTATATTAATGATATTTTTTATGGTTATGCCTGCTTTAATCGGTGGGTTCGGTAACTTTTTATTACCGTTACTAGTAGGGGGTCCAGATATGGCATTCCCTAGACTTAATAATATTAGTTTCTGATTATTACCACCTAGTTTATTATTATTTTTATTTGCTAGTGGTATAGAAAATGGTGCAGGTACAGGTTGAACTCTTTATCCTCCTTTATCAGGAGTACAAAGTCACAGTGGACCTAGTGTAGATTTAGCAATATTTGCTTTACATTTATCTGGTATAAGTTCTCTTTTAGGAGCTGTAAACTTCATTACAACTATACTAAATATGAGAAGTCCGGGTATTAAACTACACAAGTTAGCTTTATTTGGATGAGCTGTAATAGTTACAGCAGTTTTATTATTATTATCTTTACCTGTGCTTGCCGGTGCAATTACTATGGTATTAACAGATAGAAATTTTAATACATCATTCTTTGAAGCTGCAGGTGGTGGTGACCCTATTCTTTACCAACATCTTTTCTGATTCTTCGGTCATCCAGAGGTTTATATATTAATTATACCTGGTTTTGGTATAATAAGTACTACGATTTCAGCTAGTTCAAATAAAAGTGTGTTTGGGTATTTAGGTATGGTTTATGCCATGATGTCCATTGGTGTCTTAGGATTTGTTGTTTGAAGTCATCACATGTATACAGTCGGATTAGACGTGGATACAAGAGCGTATTTCACGGCGGCGACTTTAATTATCGCAGTACCTACAGGTATTAAAATTTTCTCATGATTAGCAACATGTTACGGAGGATCTTTACAATTAACACCTTCAATGTTATTTGCTTTAGGTTTTGTATTTATGTTCACAATTGGGGGATTATCTGGAGTCGTTTTAGCGAACGCATCTCTTGATATTGCATTCCACGATACGTATTACGTTGTGGCCCACTTTCATTACGTGTTAAGTATGGGAGCAGTATTTGCATTATTTAGTGCATGATACTTCTGAATACCTAAAATACTGGGATTAGAATATAACAGAATGTTAGGTAAAGTGCATTTCTGATTACTTTTCATTGGAGTTAACGTTACATTTTTCCCTCAACATTTCTTAGGTCTACAAGGAATGCCAAGAAGAATTAGTGATTACCCCGATGCCTTTGCGGGTTGAAATTTAATAAGTAGTTTTGGAAGTATTATAAGTGTGGTTGCTACATGACTATTCTTATACATAGTTTATGTACAATTAGTTGAAGGTAAAGCTAGTACTAGATACCCTTGATTAACACCACAATTCTACAGTGATAGTTTACAAACATTACTTAATAGAAGTTATAATAGTTTAGAATGAGCCTTAAACAGTCCGCCTAAGCCTCATGCTTTTGTAAGTCTACCATTACAATCTATGAATAATCCTTTAGGATACCCAAAATATTAGGCCTTAGTCGTTATATTAGGAGCTCTTACAGGGCAAATTTTTGCGACAAAGATATAGGTAACTATATTCACTATATTTAAAGGTTTGGGTAAGTGACTTGTTCACCCAGAGCCTCTATATTAGCAGTGGAAACCGCTAATATATATATAATAGTCAGAAAGCTTAATTTCTG
>DHIM01000257.1:0-268 GCA_002403785.1 Clostridium sp. UBA4746 | reverse complement strand
TTTATATCCATTGTAGGGTTAATAATTTAAACCAAATAATGGGTTTAAACCTTAAATTTTTGCCTGTAAATCTGGCATTCTAATCTTTTATTGTTATATATTATCTATAATAATTTATATAATTTATCTTAAATAAATAGAAAAAAAAAGTATCTAATTATTAACAATATATATAATAATATGCCTTATCTTTTTAAAGATAAGGCATATTAAAAGGATTAGCTTAATAGGTAAAGCGACTTTTATTAATAAATAAAAGTAAAATAAA
>DHIM01000138.1:9190-12567 GCA_002403785.1 Clostridium sp. UBA4746 | reverse complement strand
AAAGATATCTGTAATAATTTTGAAGATATATATAAATTCTTGGATAAATCCGATTTTGGACTAATAAAGGCACAAATGGAAGAAGGTAAACATCCTGCTGTGCATAAAGATACTATAAATAAAATAGTATCTTTAGCTGTAAAAGACATTAAAGATAATTCTCTCCAAGTTATAGATAAAATGATTGCTTGTATGGAGATTTTGCTGATTGAGACGGGTATGAGAATTGGAGAATTTGATAAACTTCAAGTAGGTAAGTTGCGAGAAATTAGTATATCCACAGAAGAAGAAAAATTTTATTATCTGGAGTTCATAACATATAAAACTACAGCTGAAAAAGATGGGCGGTGGACGCAATCATTTATGACACCTATAGCGGTATTTGCTTATAAAACGCTTGAAGAACTTAGAAACGAGAAAAGAACTTTAACAGGTGAAAAATATTTATATGTAACGGAGAAAGGATACAAATATAGGCAGCAATGTTCGCTTCGCAGTCATAATAAGAAGTTTTTTTGTAGACATCAAGATGACCTTGAATTTAAAAAAATGAATGATAGTGAGTTGAAACACTATCATTTATGGATACCTACAGAAAAAGAAATTGAAAATGGGTCAAGAGGAATGATAACAAGGGATGATATTGGTAAAAATATTTATTATGTTACGCCACATCAATATAGAGTTACTTGTGCTACAATATTATATGAGAAGGGTTATAAACTTGATTGGATAAGGCAGCATATGAATCACTTAGATAGTGCCATGACAGCACATTACATTAGAATAGATGAAATACAAAAGAGAAAAGGATATATTTCAGAAGCATTAGTTCTACGTGCAAACAAGGACGGAACGGCTCTTGAAACAAATATAGATAATGTTGAAAATTCACATATTGTAAAAGAATTGCAAGATGTGGAATTCAGTAAAAATTATGTGATTATTAATAAATTTTTAGGTAAGTTATCTAAGAATAGAAAAATATTAAATATTTATAAGGATGTTGACCAAATAATAGATATTTTAACTAATACAAATAATGCTCTTATTGAGACTGAAATGGGATTTTGTGTTGTGAATTCCCTTATAAAATTATGTGAAAGACAGGAATATATAAGCTCTATTGGTGATGCATATTATTTAGGACCCCATATTCCAACTGTAGAAAGTCTTTTATTTAATTACAATAGATTTAAAGAAAAAGTTAAGGTTATAAATTATAATAAAACACTATATTTAAAAGATGAAAGGTATAAAATGCAATATGGTATAGAAATAAGAGCTATGAAAGTCTTTGTTGATACAAGACTCCTTCCAGAATTAGACCTCTTAGAATCAGAAGTACAAAAAAATGGAAAGCAAGATATGATAACATCTTATCAGGGCATTAAGGTTATTATTGATAACTTTAAAAACATTAAAAAAGAGGTGTCAGAATGGATGAAGGAAGAATCATTAGCATAATTGTACCATTGCTCCAAAAATATAATATACAGGACTTTCATATACTGAAATCTCAAGAACAGAAACAATTAATTTTAATAGAGAAGTATCTTCAGAAGTGTAATGAATTACTTGATGATGCTAAAAAAAATATAAAAAAAATAGAGCTCTCTATGCGTGGAGTATGTAGAGGAGCTAATCTTAGCAAAAGTACAGTATATAATAGTTCTAATATTTTAAGAAAATATGTAGATAATCGATTAACTGAGTTAGAATATAATATAGATATAGTTTCAAAAGATAAATTATCTAATTTACAAAATGAAAATAAAAAATTAAGTGATTTGAATGATAAGTTAATAATTGATAATATTGAGCTCATGAATATTAAAATACAAAATGAAGAACTAAATAGAATACAAGGTAGCTTGATAAGAGAAAAAGAAGCTTTATTATATGAGAAACAAGAACTTAAGATAAAGGTAAATGAACTTTCAGTTCAGTCAAAAAGAGAAAAAAATAATATAGTTCGATACGTGTCTAAATAAATATTTTTGTATATATATATAAATTATACAAATTTTCAAATAATATGATATGATTAAGGGAGATTTAAAAATGAAAGGTAAACTTATAATAATTGAAAGTGGTTCTGATGCTAGTGGTAAAGAAACACAATCTAAAAAGCTTTATGAAAGATTAATTAAAGAGGGGTATAAAGTTAGAAAGGTTGAGTATCCTAATTATGGTAGTGACTCTTCAGCACTTGTAAAGATGTATCTAAATGGTGATTTTGGTAAGAATCCTAACGATGTAAATCCTTATATAGCTTCAACATTTTATGCTGTTGATAGGTATGCTTCCTTTAAAACTGACTGGGAAGAGTTCTATTTAAACGGAGGAATTATCTTAGCGGATAGATACACAACTTCCAATATGGTACATCAGGCTTCAAAACTACAAAGGATAGAAAAAGATAAGTTTTTAGACTGGCTATGGAACCTTGAATTTGAGCTGTATAAGCTTCCTATTCCTGATGGCGTAATATTTCTTGATGTACCACTAGAATATAGTAGAAAACTAATGGAAGATAGAGCAAATAAATTTACAGGTACCCAAAAGAAGGATATTCATGAGAATAATGTACAACATCTTACAGACGCATATAATAATTCACTTTACATTGTTGATAAATATAAGTGGGTTAAGGTAGATTGTATTAAATGTAACAAATTGTCTAGCATAGATGAAATTCACGAGGATATTTATAAAGTTGCCAAAGGTATACTAAAATAATTATAAAAGGAGTATGGTTTTGTGTATTCTCCTATTACTAATAATTATGTGGATAAAGTGTTTTTAACTTGGTTTATAATAAAATTTGACTATGTTTAATAAAGGCGCTGAAGATGGATATTTATTGAAAATATAGTATAATATGACTATATGATTGAGGAGGTAAATAGATGGGGATGTTTAAAATAACTATTATTGTTATTGTTGCATGTATAGTTATAGCTCTAATTTTCCAATATCTCATTATTATAAAAAAACTAAAACCAAATAAATTATCAAAGCTATTTTATGAGGATAATGAAAGTTTCATTATCTCTTGGGAGAAAACACGAGAAAAAGGTATGTTAAAGCATACTCTTAAAAATACAATTATCGCGATTGTTTTGATGGGCATAATAGGTATGTTCCTTATACTGAATAACCGTAGCATGTACGGATATGACCAAAGCCAAACACTGTTTGTTTCTTTATCAGTTGGTGTAATTTTAGGTTTAATAAATTCTCTAACTGGATGGGTTATTCGACAGAATAGATATAGGGAATTAAAAAGAAAAGTAGATAGTGATAATATGAATAACACCAATAAAAAGTTATAAAGAATAGTTCTAAATTATCATAACAATTTTTAAGAGAAG
>DHIM01000138.1:0-8971 GCA_002403785.1 Clostridium sp. UBA4746 | reverse complement strand
CTTCTCTTAAAAATTGTTATGATTTCAATACTACTATTTAAAATAGCCTAAAATTTAAACCATTAGATGTTTAGAATTGTCCGAGATAATGGTAAGTCTTTTTATGTTTTAAGTAAAGGAAATATACAAAACAACCAAAATATAGTGTCCAATTTAATGATACTATAAAAAAACTTAGTAAAGCCTTTGTTTTCAATGTTTATACGTATATGGACACATTTACTACTTATCATAATATGCAGCGTCTAGGGCACAATTAGTTAGTGAAGTTATAAAACCAGCATTAAAACTTGGTAAAATAGTTATATGTGATCGTTTTGTCTACTCGTCAATGGTGTACCAAGGAATTGGTCGCGGCCTGGGAATGGATCGTGTAAAGAGCATTAACGAAGCAGCTCTCGATGGACTTGAAGCAGATTTAACATTTATGATTACAATTCCATATGAGGAAGGATTAAAAAGAAAAAAAATGCAAAGGACTTTAGATCGGTTAGAAAACAGTGGTAATGAATTTCATAAAAAAGTTTTCGAAGGTTACTTAGATATTTGTAGAAAATATGATAAAATAGAAGTAATAGATGGTAATAGAAATATTGATGAAGTTCATAAAAATATAATAAACATAATTAAAAAAATAAAATTATAGAAAGGATGGGATTATATGAAATTAGTTATTGCAATAGTTCAAGATGATGATGCAAATGATTTAATTGAAGTGATAACAGATCGGGGTTTTAGGGTTACAAAACTTGCTACTACAGGAGGATTTTTAAAATCAGGAAACACAACATTATTAATAGGTGTAGATAAAGAAAAGGTAGATGAAGTATTAGCTATTATTGAAGAAGTATGTAAGGAAAGAAAGCAAATAATATCATCACCTTCACCTGTAGCTGGATCCACTGGAGTGTACATGCCATTTCCTATTGAAGTAGATGTAGGTGGAGCAAATGTATTTGTAGTTGACGTAGATAAATATATAAAGGTATAACTAAGTAGAAGCAAGTATATATTAATCTATACTTGCTTCTATTCATGGAGGACTAAAATGAGTTTTGAAAGCATTATAGGTCATAATAGTATAAAAAATCAAATAAGTAAATCTATAAAATCAGATAAGTTATCACATGCTCATCTTTTAGTTGGAGAAGATGGAATAGGTAAAAGCATATTAGCCAAGAATATAGGATTAAAGATATTGGGGAAAACTCAAGGTAGGCAATATGTTGATTTAGTGGAATGGCGAATAGAAAAAAATAAAAGCACAATAGGTGTAAATTCTATAAGAACTTTAATTGAAGAAATTAATAAAAAACCCTTTGAAGGGGATAAAAAGGTTATTATTATTTACAATGCTCATAAAATGACTGCGCAGGCACAAAATGCTTTTCTAAAAACAATTGAAGAGCCACCTAAAAATGTTACTATACTTTTATTATGTGAAAATCTTGAAGTTATATTGGATACAATAAAATCAAGATGTCAAATACATAAATTAAAGAGTTTAAATGTAGAAGAAATGGAAGAATTTTTAAAAATGAATTATGATGACTTGCCTATAGAAGAAATAAAAGTTATTGTAGCTTTTAGTGATGGAATACCGGGAAAAGCTGAAAAATTTATTCAAGATGGTAATTTTAAAGATATTCGCGATATTACCCTGGAAATTTTACTTAAGCTTAATAAATCCAAAACAGAAGAAATAATTAAATATGAAAAAAAATTATCTAATCAAAAAGAAAAATTCGAAGAAATATTAACCGCATTTCTTTCGTATATTAGGGATACTATAATATATAAAGAAATTGAAGAAGAAAATTTAATTATTAACATAGATAAGTTATTAAGTATAAAAGAATTAGCTAATATATTTTCATTTAACAAATTAAATGGTATTATAAATATAATAAACGATACAAGAGAAAATTTAGATAGGAACGTTAACCCAGGGTTAGCGTTTGAAGTAATGCTATTTAAAATGCAGGAGGTTTAATATGGTTACAGTAATAGGAGTGCGCTTTAAAAAAGCTGGCAAAATATATTATTTCAGTCCCAATGATATAGATATTCAAAAGGAAAATAAAGTTATTGTTGAAACAGTAAGAGGGATAGAATTTGGAGAATGTGTTATTGGAATAAAAGAAATTAAAGAAGATGATATAGTATCTCCACTCAAATGTGTTATTAGAAAGGCTACAGATTTAGATGCAGAAAAAGACTCCGAAAATAAAAGAAAAGAAAAAGAAGCGTATGAAGTATGCTTAGATAAGATACATAAACATGAACTTGATATGAAACTTATAGATGTAGAGTATACTTTTGATAATAATAAAGTTATATTTTACTTTACGGCTGACGGACGGGTGGATTTTCGTGAATTGGTAAAGGACTTAGCTGCAGTATTTAGAACCAGAATAGAGCTTAGACAAATCGGTGTTAGGGATGAAGCAAAAATGGTAGGTGGGCTTGGACCATGTGGTAGACCTATGTGTTGTTCGACATTTTTAGGTGAATTTGCACCGGTTTCTATAAAAATGGCAAAAGAGCAAAATTTATCATTAAATCCTACAAAAATTTCAGGTATTTGTGGTAGACTTATGTGTTGTTTAAACTATGAGCAAGATACTTATGAAAAAATAAGAAAAACATTACCAACTTTAGGATCCGTAGTAGATACGCCTTATGGTAGAGCAGAGGTTATTGGCAATAGTGTTGTAAAAGAATCTGTGAAAATTAAGATGAAACTTAATGGTAGCGATGAAGAAATAGTTGAGGTTAAAATTGAAGATTTAACCTTAATTTCTGGAAGATATGAAGATGCTGTAAATGAGGAAGATATTAAATTAGAATTGGCGAAAAATGGGGAAGATGCATATATAATAAAAGAATTAATTAAGGATAATTAGGGGGGAAAGATGAAGTCAGTTATAAAAGTATGCAATATGAGTACTTCAGAGGATATCAGTAACATTAATTTAGCAATATCAAATAATCAAGGAGTAATTGCTTGTCAAATAAATAGTGAAAGTAAAGCAATAGAAATTATATATGATGATTATTTCATATCATTGGATAATTTAATTGAATCAATTGAAGAGGCTGGATACGCAGTTATATAAAAGAACCAGAGATTTTCTCTGGTTCTTTTATTTTATATTATAAAACAAATAAATCATAGTTACTTCATTTGAATACACATTTTAAAATAGGAGATAATAATTATGAAGGGAGGAGTTAAATATGAAGAAAATAGCAGTTCAAATGGGATTAAAACCAATTAAAGATTATTTATCCGAAGAAGGATATACAGTAAAAGAGTTTGATAATAGAAAAAAGAATGCAGGCAATTTTTTAAATAAGTACGATGCAGTTGTTGTTACAGGTGAAAATCAAAACATTATGGGAGCAGAGGAAACTATATCAAGCACTCCAATTATTGATGCAACTGGAATGACAGGTGAAGAAGTTAAAATACAAATAGAAAAAAAGTGAAAATTACCAAAGGTTAAACATTAATATATAGAGACTGTTAACTTAGACGAAAAGTTAGTAGTCTCTATTTGTTTATTAGGGACACTCATAGCAGTTTTGTATAAGTTTTTAAAAAGATAAAATTAAACACGCTAGTAGCTACGAATTTGTATTATATGTATGAGATTTTTATTTCTTGTCAATAATTCAAATATAAATAGTTGATTAAAAATATGAAAGGGGTTTTAAATATGAGATTAAAAAAAGGAATAATTAGTATATCTACAATTGTTGTAGTAATTTTAGGAGTGTTTTTCGCAGTAAGATTTATCGGGGGAAGAGAAAATGTTTCAAATAATAAATTATCAAGTGATAGTATAGTACAAACTGGTAATACGATAGTTAATGACAAAAATGAGTCATTAAACAATGAAAATACTCAAGGGAAAAGTACTAATGAAATGGATGCCGCTTATATAAACGACAAAACCAACGTTGGAATATATACTGTTAGAGAAAATGATACAGTGTTTAGTATAGTAAAAACACATATGCCTAGTCATGATGAGGGCCAAACTGTAGAATTTATCAAAAACAGAAATAATATGAATGCTTCTTATAAGATTGCAGTGGGTCAGAAGATAGTAATTCCTTATGAAACATCAATTCAAACATCGACTACTGTAGATACAAAAGTGAGCACTGTAGGTGCAAAAGTTAGTTCTAATAAATATAGTGTTAAAAAACAGGATACATTATATTCAATTGCTAAAAGTAAGATGCCTTTATATAATGTAAAACAAGCAATAAAGATGTTAAAAGAAACAAATAAAATTACAAATGAAAACGCTATAAAAGATGGAACACTTATAAATATTCCAAAATAATAACCATAAAAAGAAGTGTATTTTGAAATAATCAAAATTACACTTCTTTTTTTATAGTAAAGGTAAATAAAAACTCATTAAAGTGGACTAATTAATAATATAGTAAAGGAAATTAACTTGTTTCTAGATCTTAAGTATTTTCATTGTACTACTTTCAGCATAAATAAAATCACCATCCAAAGTCAGTAAAAAATCTATATTATTGTATTGAGCGGTGGCTATGTGGAAAGCATCATTCACGGATAATAAGCTTTCACACATAAAATTTTTAACAATAAGTATACATTCTTCAGAAATGTTAAGATATTTTATATTTATTATTTTTTCCAGTTCTGAGATAATTTCTACGGATTTACTGTAATAGATACTCAATAGATTTCTTTTCAGAGAATTCTTAGAAATATTATCAAAATACCTTTTATATGGAATATGAATAAGCCTGTCTTTTCTCTTTTCCCTTAATATTTTTGTATCGTGGCGGCTAAAGCTATTTGTTATAGATCTAATGTTATCTGCTGAATTATAGGGACTCTCATTGCTTATTTTACATTGAATGTCGCTAATGAATAGTTTATAAAGTATTTTATTTAAAACTTCGGCTGTTATGATACTTGTAGTGTAAAAATCACAACTTCCTTCAGAAAGTTGCTTTAAGCAGGATAAACAATCACTATGCTTAATATCGTCATCATATATTAAGCTGAGCAAGAAAGATGCATCTAATAACACAGAGTTTTTATTGAAAACTATATTTTTAAAAGGATATAATATTAATTGCATTTTTTACCTCATTAAAATCGATTATTATATAATATAATATATATTCAACAATGGTTACTAATAGTAGTTTAATAATAAATTACATTTTCTATTGATTTAGCAATAATAATTGAGGTATACTTCTTTTATTGTAGGTAAACAGTAAACTAAAATTCTATGGGAAGGAGATGCATAATGGAGTTTTTAAGAAATGATGAAACTTTAGATGATCTTCAATTAAAGGGAATTCATGTTATTCAAAAAAAAGATGCTTTTCGATTTGGTGTAGATGCAGTATTACTTGCTAATTTTGCTAAAGTAAAAAAAAATGCTAAAGTTGTTGATCTATGTACTGGTACAGGCATAATTCCTTTTATATTAGCAGGTAAAACATATGCAAGTGATTTAATTGGTATAGAAATTCAGGAAGAATTTGTTGATATGGCAAATCGCTCCGCCTTATATAATGAACTAGAACATAAGATTAAATTTATAAGTGGAGACTTAAAGGATGTACAACTTATTAAAAGTATCCCAAAAGTAGACATTGTGACGGTTAATCCCCCTTATAAACTTCATAATTCGGGATTAATAAATTTAAACGATAAGAATGCTATAGCAAGGCATGAGATTTGCTGTACATTAGAAGATGTAATTATTGCAGCTAGAATTCTACTGCGCGATGGTGGAAGGATGTATATGGTACATAGACCTGATAGGTTAGTTGATATTTTATGCACTATGAGAAAGCATAAAATTGAGCCTAAACGTATAAGAATGGTGCATCCTAGTGTAAATAAAGCACCTAACATTGTACTCATTGAAGGTCAGAGAGATGGAGGGACTTTTTTTAAATGGGAGCCTCCTCTTTATGTTCATACTGAGGATGGTGGGTATACTCAGGAAATTAATAATATGTATAATTCAGATACCATTTTGTAGTAAACAAATTTAAAGTAGAGCAAACTAATGTAAATATTACAGTAAGGGATGATAACAATGGCAGGAAAATTATACTTAGTTCCAACACCTATAGGAAATTTAAAGGATATTACGCTTAGAGCATTAGAAGTGCTTCAGAATGTAGATATTATAGCTGCGGAAGATACAAGGCAAAGCTTAAAACTCTTAAATCATTTTAATATAAAAAAACCACTTATAAGTTACCATCAACATAATGAACAAGGAAGAAGCGAAAATATTATTGATCAAATAAAAGAAGGTAAAAATATAGCTATAATTAGTGATGCAGGCTCACCAGGAATATCAGATCCGGGAAGTGTAATAGTTTTAAAGTGTATAGAGCAGCATATAGAATTCGTGGTTTTACCTGGCGCTACTGCAATTACTACAGCTCTCGTATATTCAGGTATGGATACTACAAAATTCATATTTAGAGGATTTTTGCCTAGGGAGAATAAAGATAGAAAGCCTATCATAGATGATTTAATAAATAGGAGTGAGACTTTAATCTTTTATGAGGCTCCTCACAGACTATTAAATACTTTAGAGTTTTTATATGAAAAGATCGGGAATAGAAAAATTTCAATGTGTAGAGAACTTACAAAACTATATGAGGAAATAATTAGGTTGGATTTAGAAGAAGCTATAGAATATTATAAAAACAACACACCAAGAGGAGAATATGTGTTAGTTATTGAAGGTAAGAGTAAGGAAGCTATAGATAAAGAAGAAAGAGCTAAATGGGATTCGCTAACTATAGAAGAACATATACAAAAATTTATGAATGAAGGATTAAATAAAAAAGATGCAATGAAAAAAGTGGCAAAGGATAGAAATATGCCTAAATCGGAAGTATACAAGCATTCATTAAAAATTTAACCTATGTTTTCATTGAGGGTTCTTATAAAATAGTGTTATAATATAAACGTTGATTTAAAAATATTATGTAAAAATGAAAAAAATGTAGAAAAACATATATTTATTATAGGGGGAATTGGGTTGAGAAAAAAAACAATATCATTAATAGTAACAATTGGACTGGTGGTTACTATAAGCATGCCAACATTGGCAGATCCATTATCGGACAAGCTTAGTAATCAAAAGAATCAGCTTGAACAGCAAAAGACTGCGTACAATAAATCACAAAATAATATTGACAATATAGAAAGTTCTATTGAAGAATTGGATTCAGGTATAGAAAAAATGTATGCAGAAGTGAACAAAGCGAAAGTTAAGATAAGTGGAACTGAGCAAGAAATAGGAAAAACAACAAAAAGTATACAAGTCGCAGAAGCAAATATTAAAATAGAGGAAGACTTATTTAATAAGAGAATGCGAAGCATGTATATGAGTGGTGTGGATAGCTATGTTGAAGTCTTACTGAATTCTAAGGGTATAGAGGATCTCATTTCAAGAGCTGAAAATGTTAAAAAAATTGTGGAATATGATAACAAAATGATTAGTGAATTAACAACTAAAAAAAGTATAATTCAAAAACGAAAGGCTGCGCTTGAAACTGAAAAAGCTAAGCTAGTAGTGTTGAAGAAAAACAATGAAAGTAAATTAAGTAAGCTTAAGGAAAAGAAACAAGAGCAAAGTGTATTAATTTCAAAAGCTAAAAAAGAAGAAGGATCTTATTCCGGTAAGATTAATAATGGTCAAGCTACTGTAGATGCAACTATGAAGCAAATACAAAAAATAAGAGATAGTGCATCTAAGTCTACACCATCTAGAGGGTCATCATCCTTTAATTCAAATGCAATAGTTGCTTATGCAAGTAATTTTTTAGGAACGCCATACGTTTGGGGTGCTGCCGGTCCTCAATTCTTTGATTGTTCTGGTTTTATGCAATATATATACGCTCATTTCGGAGTTTCATTGAGTAGAACTACATTTACACAGATAAATGAAGGTACAAATGTAGCTAGAGGTGATTTACAACCAGGCGATCTAATTTTCTTTGGTACACAATCAAACCCTCATCATGTGGGAATGTATATAGGTAATAACTCATATATTCATGCACCTCGTACTGGAGATGTAATTAAGATATCAGCATTGACAAGACCAGATTACATTACCGCAAGAAGAGTTAAATAATATTGAATGTAAGCAGGCTATTTTTAATAGTCTGTTTTTTTTCATTGACTATAAAATTTATATAAAGATATAAGAAAATAAAAATACCATTAAATGGTCATATTATAAAAAATGAAAACATATTATAAATGTATTACCAATTAGTTGTAATTATAGACATGACTGAATTATAAAAGTATATTTACAAATTTTTTGTGTTGAATTAAATAAAGTGTTATAGTAGGAAGTAGGTAATTCTAAAACTAATAAAAGAAATACATTGACATTCACGATGTAAACGAAACCATAAGAGGGCCATATTCAAATTACTAAAGAACAATAATAATTAAATTAAACAATATAAAAAACAAATAGCAGAAAAAGATAAAAATTGAACGTAGAAAAATAAATTGATACTGTTTATTCCACATATGGGTAACAGATTATACACAGGTCATAGTGGTGAATGTGGATAAAAAACTTGTCAAAATTGCTTTTAATATGTAAAAGCCTTTAAACAAGGCTTTTAATATAAATTATATTATCCACAGCTTCTGTTGATTAAATTCTGAAAACTGTGGATAACTTAATTATAATGCTTAGAATTTAGCTATTTGCAATATTAAATGTGAATTGAATCAAATTGAATAGGAGAATCTTGTAAAAAAATAAGATATATTGTTTTTCATATTTAATGTATATATTTCTTTTAATATCCATAAATATTAAAAACTCAAATCATAAAAATTATATAAATATCTTGTAATAGGTTATACATACCTTATAATATAAGTATACATAAGTTTATATGT
>DHIM01000319.1 GCA_002403785.1 Clostridium sp. UBA4746 | reverse complement strand
TGATAATGATGGAAATGAGATATCTCTTATTGATGTATTAAGTAGTGATGAAGATTCTATTATTGATATAGTAGAACGTAAAATACAACTTAAACAGATTTATAATAAGATAAACATAGGTTTGAATGATAGAAAAAAGGCGGTAATTCAAATACGCTATGGATTACTTGATGGTAATCCTCGAACTCAAAGAGAAATTGCGTTGATTCTAGGAATCTCTAGGTCCTATGTTTCTAGAATTGAAAAGAGAGTATTAAAGAAGCTTAATAAGGACTTAAATAATAGTAATATAGATATATAGTTGTTTTGGAATCTTTTAGATATGTATTGCATAATATATATTATAGCGTACGAATGAAGTACACGATAGTTAATAGCCATTCTCCTCAAGAGAGTGGCTATTTTTATAGTACTCTTAACCATTTAATTTATATATTACATTACATATATATTTGAACTTTTTTATTAATTATATCAGCTTGTGATTTTTAATTACACCATCTGCTACTAAACAACTTAAGTGATTAAGGATGAGAGATTGTCAAAGAGACAGGTATTAAAACACATACTAAAAGATAACTCAAAATTATAATTTGTGGTAGCAAATTTAGTCTTTTTTCATAAAAGCTTACTAGGTTCTTCATAATTCTAATTAGTTTATATTGATCTTACTTTCAGCCTTTTCAATATAAGTTAATGGTCTTTAAATTGCAATCATAGTTTTATTAAACATCTGTTTTATTTTTTTAATAAATTCTTCCATATCAAAAGGTTTTATAACATAATAATCTGCTCCTAAAAATATGGCTCTTTCGATTATTTTATTTTGAGCAACTGAGGATAAAACTATTGTACGTGGCATTGGATTTAAATCCATTGTATTTAGCTTCTCTAGAACCCCTAAACCATCAAGAAGAGGCATAATGATACCAAGCACTACTAAATCAGGTTTTTTTTCTTTAATCAATTTTAATGCTTCTACTCCATTCTGTGCGATACCTGTAACAACGATACATTTTTGCAATAATAGATAATCATTAAGAATATTACAAAACTCTTTATTGTTATCGGCAATAATTATATTTATTTTTGGATCATCCATAAGTGTAATCTCCCTTGCATATCTCGTAGTACCAATATATGTAAATTACACAAAAGATTTTAAATTCCTCTATTTTTATAAAAAAATTAAATTATTATCAAATAAAAAATATAAGATCAATTTTGTTGATATAATCAATTTCTGCCAATCTTCTATTTGTAACATCCTGGTTCATAGAGGTAAGAATTCCGGCAAACTGTCCCGATATCTGTTCTTTTACATGACTGAAAATTTCGGATTTATCAAAATCTCTGCCATCTGCGTTCGCAACTTCGACAGCCTCGCTTAAAATATGATTGACAATATTGGATGCAAATTGGTTTTCATCCAGATAACCAGCTTTGATATTCTAGAGATTAAAGTAAGTGATGTTAGAAATAAAACTCATATTGCTATTAAAGAGAAAAAGACAGATAAATTTAAAAAAGCATATATAAATTCTTCTCTAAGAACTTGATAAATACATTTTTGATATGAGTGATGACGATTTCCTATTTAGAAGTCGAGAAGGAGATAATAAACCAATTAGTAGAGTTAGAGCATATCAATTATTAACTGATGTAGCTATAAAAGTAGGACTTGAGGAAATATGTACACATACACTAAGGAAGACGTTTGGCTATTGGCACTACAAACAACATAAGGATATTGCACTTCTACAAGAACTATCTAATCATTCTGCTCCTAGTGTAACGTGAAGGTACATAGGGATAAATCAGGATGCTATGGATGAATCCCTAGAAGATTTTTATCTATAGGAGACAATTTTGGAAGATAATAAATATTAAGAAAAAATTTTAAGTGATTTAGTACTTTATGGAAGGATATAAACATTAATTAATAATATAGTAAAAAAAATTTTAAAGGAAGTGTTTTTATAGCTACTTGTCGTTGCAATTATTTAATTCATTCGCAGAGTTGGATAGAAACATGTGAAAGCTCTTTAAGGAGTAATCGTATTATACTTACACAACCGGATTGCTACCCCTATTCTGGACATTTTCTAACGAATGCTAACTAGTTTATAGATTCCCTTATAAATTGATTTGGACTTATATAATTTAAGCTCCCATGGATCCTTTCTTCATTATAGAATTTTATATATTCATCAATAAGCCTGTAGCCATCAGTGAAGTTTTTAACTTCATTCCAGACTATACATTCCTTAGATAGTAAGGAATGAAAAGATTCTATATGTGCATTGTAGTTGGGTGAATTTACTGGAATACACTCATGATATATATTGTTTACCTTGCATAAGTGTTCAAATTTAAGAGAAGTAAATTGTGGCCCATTATCACTTCTGAGAATTAGGTTTGTGGTAACTCCATTCTCTATAAGTGCCCTTTTTATTGCAATAATTGCATCATCAGTGGTGGCCGTTTTAGTTATTTCTCTACCAACGATTTTTCTAGAACAAACATCAATAATATCTGTAAGCATAACAAATTGCCCATTTAATGCCTTAACATATTTTATGTCTATTTGCCATAGTTGATTTGTAACTGTTATGTTCCTTGCAATGGCAAGATGACCTTGTTTAGTATGCTTTACATAGGGTAGAAGCAATCCTAGCTTCTTAGCTAGTCTATATACCTTTTTAGCATTTATACGTAAACCGTGGTTTCGACGAAGGATTTTAGTGATTTTTTTATAACCATAGAATGGAGTTTTTTCACATGCTTCATGTAAAAGAATTTCAATAACAGAATCATCCACAATGCAATTGTTTATTCCATATGAAAATCCAGGAAAAGGTCTTCCGACCTTAGAATTTGCATCAACGTCAGCATTATTTTTTATAGCCTCATTCTTTGGATAAAAAGCGGATCTTGATATTTGCAGCAGCATGCATGCTCTAGATATTTTAAGGCCCTTTTGAGTATATTCATTAGCTAAATCTACTTTATTCTTTACCGTAGGTAATTCTTTTTTTTTAGTAGATCCTGAAGCATATTAAGTTCTAATTCTTTCTTACCAACCAGTTCTTTCAGCTTACGATTTTCGTCTTCGAGGGCTTTTTCCTTAGCACTTGGATGATGATCTTTTGGTTCTGTCGCATTAATCACATCAAGCTGTCGCTTAAAGGTGGATAGTGTGGATGAGGATAATTCGTACTTCTTGCAAACTTGGGCATGAGAAAATCCATTATTTAATTCTTCAATAATCCTTATTTTATCATCTAATGTAAATCGTCTTCTAGCCATATTTCTAACCTCCATATCAGACTGTTTGTCAACAGTCTGAAGAACTAAGTTCTTACATTGTATCATAATATTTCAACTTAATCATTCTTAAACATAACCAAAAACTAACGAATATAACACGACAGTACATTACATTAAAAGATAGTCTAAACTTAGTCTATATGAACTGCGTTTACCTGTAATATATTCATTTATTTGTAAAAGTATGGTATAATAAATTGATAATAGTAAAATTATGGTATAAAACTTCATAATACCGTATGTAAAAGTTAAAATTTAAATTTTAGGAGGAAGTGTTATGTCTGAATATAAAAGTGATGAATATAATTTAAATTTAATCCTTTCAATTTGTATCCCAATAATAATTGTATTAATTATACTTACAATAATGTCTTTAAAAGTATTGAAACTTCATTTAATATTATTACAATAACAATCAGTGAAAAAATAAAACTACAATTAGCTCAAAAAGGGTTCAATATGATCTTTATATAAAAATAGAGGGCTATTAGATGCCTTTTTTTTGATTTCAAATATATTGTAATAACATATTACTGATAACGAAATGGTAACCCCTACTATAACCTTATTGTATTTACGTCCTCCTTATATACTTTTGATTGCTGAGCTATTTTTCAATATATTATTTCATTTCTCTGTTGGTACTGCATAAAATATGCATACTAAACTTCCTATAACAATTAATAAACCTAAAATTGCGGGTAACCCCATAATTTCCACCCCTTCTTCTTTTAATCTACTATATATATCAATTATAAACATATTTTAAAATAAAATAAAATAAAATACGGTGTAAATACTATTATAATCCAATAAATTAATTATAAATGGATAAAACATACAAAACTTAGATTCTTAGGAGGTAAAGATTGTAGAAATGCACATTATAAGTTCTTTATTCCTTTCCACGTGATCTTTCACCTAAGCACAACATTGCTATCATAGTTATTAAAGATATTTTCAATCCAATCCCTGATTTTTTACCTTTTTTTTTTGACATTTTGGTATCCTCCTTTTTATAATCTCATTGTCCGTTACATAATGAATTTCAATATTTTTATTTCTCTTCGGGTTACCCATAATGATGCTAAATTTACTTGTTTTTATTAATTTTTGCTTGCTTTATCAGAATTCTCTGTGAGAGTGTTAAAATCCTCCTAAACTAAAAAAATAAACCATAACTTTATCAGTAACAAAATTAATAAAAGTGTATATATAAATATAGCCTTTCACTATATAAATTAAATATTTTTATTAATATCTATTTAACTATTTATAAGTTTTACAAGTTAGAGGGAATACTTTTTTAGAATTATATATTATAGAAATTTCCAATATCAAGTAAAAATATTTTAACATAGGATCATCAAAGATTAATTGGTTATAATTATCATTAAATCTAACATAATAAAAAAGTTCTTTCTTTTGGAGTTTAAATATAATGCTCCAATTTCCTTCTTTAAATTCTTAAGCTTTAACTTGAATCTGCTAAACATTATTTTTTCGATTTCAATAACTTCCCTAATATTAATATATTAACTTAAACTTAACCATAATTTAATAAAACGTTTACGACCAACGTATACAATTAATGTTGGTTGGTATTTCATATTTTGATTAAACAATCAAATATAATATTAGAGGGGATTAATATGAAAAATAAATTACTGAGTTTAGTAGTGAGTGTAGCTGTTATTTCAATTGTATTGGGTGGATGTGGCATCAAGAGCAGTAACCTTATGGGTTCAAAAATCAATGCACTTCCAGTACTAAATGGTTTTTCAACTAAGGTTTTTGCTAAAGTCGCATCAACAGTGTCGAAACCAGATGATATTACAACAATGGGTGGTAATATTTTTGTAGGAAATCAAAATGGAGTTGGTTCAGATGGTGCAGCTTCAAGTAAGGGTGTGTTAAACAGCAACATCATAGAATATGATGCGACTGGGAAACAAATTTCTAGCTGGAACCTCACTGGAAAATGTGATGGCCTTAAAGCTGACACAGCAAATAATCGTTTAATTGCGACTGTAAATGAAGATGGAAATTCAAGTATGTATATTATCACACCTTCAGCGGTAGCTTCAAAGCAAGTTCAGCACGTAGCCTTTAAAGCAGCAGCAGGTCAAACATTGCCTGAAGGTGGGACAGACAGTATAACATTTAAAAATGGTAATATATATATTTCAGCATCAGCGCCTACCGCAGATAGTAAAGGAAACTTCACTACAGCAGCACTATTTCAAGCAGTAATAAATGCGGATAACACAGCAACCTTAACTCCTGTACTTATGGATAACGCAAAGGCAAATGATGCAACTCCGGGTGCAGCACCAGGAGCAACAGCCACACTTAATATGTCAGATCCAGATTCAAACAATATAGTACCTTCAGAAAGTCCTAAATATGCAGGACAGGTATTACTTGGTGATCAAGGAGATTCAAAGCTTATATTCTCAAAAAATATTGGAACAGCAAGTCAAGTAAATACAGTGCTTCCAGTAGGAACTCAAATAGATGATACAGTTTGGGCAACAAGTACAACGGGAACACTATACATAACAGATACCCCAAGCAACACTATTTATTCAGTAACTGGTACTTTTAAAAAAGGAACAGCTTTTGTTTCAGCTCCAAATGACGCAGGAGTGGCAGGGTTTGTTGGAACTGTGGATTTAACAACAGGAATAATTACCCCTTTTGTAACAGGTATGAATAGTCCTCATGGATTATTATTTATACCATCAACTACTTCAACAGTAAAGTAAGAGGATATTTAGTATTTGGTATTTAATTTAAAAGGATTAGGGTAATAAACTGGTACCTATAGCTAAAATACTTTTTTTCAAAGTGTATAGTCTATTGATCTATACCCAAAAAAGTAG
>DHIM01000117.1:14539-14702 GCA_002403785.1 Clostridium sp. UBA4746 | reverse complement strand
CCATGCTGGATCAACATAGGTGCCATATACTTTGAGTTATGACACTTATGCGTGAATATAAAATTATACCTTGATGTATTTAGTATTCCTTTTTAAACTACCATTATTAAGAATAATGGGAACTTAAAAATGATTCAAAAACAATACTTAAATAGTATAGTAA
>DHIM01000117.1:10136-14392 GCA_002403785.1 Clostridium sp. UBA4746 | reverse complement strand
CTTAAATAGTATAGTAAAGTAATATAGAAAATTTTTGATTTATTGTAATTAGTAATATTTTATTGTTTAAATAAATATAATTTTATATGTACAAACAATATTTATGAGGTGAACCTAGTGAAAGAAATTTTTCCATACATACTAGCAATTGCTGCAGGTATATTTACTACATTAGAAGCAAGCTTAAACTCACAATTAGGCGAACTTGTAAGCCCTAAAGTAGCGACACTACATAGTCTATTAGTAGGTTCATTAGTTATGTTTGTAGCCAGTATATTGAGTGGTAGTTTAAATGAATATCATAAAGTGTTAAATATAAGATTTCTATTGCTTATTGGTGGAATATTTGGGGCATTAATTATTTATTTTACAACCAAAGCAGTACCAAAGTTAGGAATAACTACAACCTTAACTATGGTTATTGCTGCGCAAATCTTAAGCAGTCTTTATTTTGATATCTTTGTTTTGAAACAGCAAAGATTAGATATAAATAAAATTTTTGGAGCATTACTAGTCCTATGTGGAGTGTACTTTATATCTGAATAAATCGAATTCAGCAGCTAATTAATTCGTTTTAAAATTGGATGATCTTCTTTCAGTTTCACCAAATCCCATAGGTTCCCATATAAATCCTTAAATACTGATTCGTGGACTACCGTGAGATTGTTAGATATAGACTCATTTTTAATAAAAGGAAAAGGATTAAAGCATTTTGTGCCTTAATCCTTTTCTTTTCATTTACGGGTATCTGTGTGACTTATATAAATAGTTAATATCTCTTATTTGCCGCTTAAAGCTTTTTTAAGGGCTTTAATTTCATCTTGGTGTATTTGCTTACTTTTCCTATCACTTTTCTTATCGTCTATAGGTAATAGGCTCTGTAATGCTTTAATTTGTCTCTTTATTTCGTCCTTATCTTTTGGAATTTCAAATTTTGACATTTATTTGACCTCCTTAAAATAATCTTTCATATATCTATTCTGCATTTGAGAGTTATTTCCTTCTAAATAGTTATTTTTTATTAGATAAATATAATAAGTAATTAATTTATAACCGCCTACGTTGGGAGTTAGTACAATTATAAATAAAAGGTCTTTAGTATATGTGATAAGACAATAAAAATTTATTTGAATTAATATAAATTACTCTACTCAATTAAAAATTAAATATTTATATATATGTATAAGGAGTAGTTCACTAAAAGTGAACTACTCCTTATTTTTTTTACATAAGTGCTCTTAACTACTCACTAAATTTAGAGTAACTTAATCAGCTCTTCTAGCTCTTCAGATAAAACTTTTGCAAGCGTAATATCAGTATCTTTTAAAGCCAATGCTATTTTTGTTTCAATTAATTTTTTCTTTTGTTCAATTGCTAAATAGTCTCTGTCAAAATAACTAGCATAAATCATCTTTCTAAATTTTCGCATACTCATTTTTCTAATTGTCTTATCTTCAATGATTAAAACAAAATCCATACAGTTTACTATAGAATAGAAATCATGAGAAATCATTAGAATCGCACCTTTATAGTTTTCTATGGCTTTTTCCAGTGCTATTTGTGAATAGGTGTCTAAATGACTTGTCGGTTCATCAAGTAGCAACATGTTTGCTTTACTAGCAGAAACTTTAGCCAATTGAAGTATATTTTTTTCTCCACCAGATAAAGACCCTATCTTTTGATTAATGATTTCTTCTTCAAAACCATAGTTTGAAATATATGATTTAATCTCTTCATAAGTTTTAAACCCAACACCTATGAACTCTTCAAGTATCGTATTAGACTCATTTAGTGTTTTGCCTTGAAGTTGAGATAAATAAGCCACTTCAACGTGTTCATTTATCTCAATAGAATCATGATTATTTTTAAAGATTTCTTGGAGCAAAGTCGTTTTCCCGGTACCATTTAAACCGACAAGAGCTACTTTATCAGTAGATTTAATCTCAAAGTTAACATTTTCTAGAAGCATATCATCAAAGGCAACACTATAATCATTAACTTTTAAAGCAATGGTTTCGACCATTTCATTATCTGTAACTAAACTGATATTTGGTTGTTTAATATCTACAAATGGCGCTTTAATTCTACGTTTTTCTAATCTTTCTTGAATTTTAACTCTAGCATTTAGAGATTTTCCTCTAGAAGATTCAGTATGCTCAGTTGCGAGATATCTTAGTTTTTTTATTAACATCTCGTTTCTCTCAAGTTCTTCATTATCAGAAGTAGCTAGTTCTTGTAACTCAATTTTAGTTTGGAGTAATGAGAAGTTATAATCAATATAGCTTCCATCAAACTCTTGGAGCTCCATGTTTTCAAGATGCAGAATTTTGTTAAAACAATTATTCAATAGATATCTGTTGTGCGTAATAATTAACATTGTTCCTTTGTGTGAATTAATTAGATCTTTAAGAGAATTAAGGTTTCCAAAGTCTAAAAACACATCGGGTTCATCCATAATCATTAAGTCTGGACTATTTAACATTTCCTTAATTACTTGAATAAGCTTGAATTCCCCACCACTAAGTTCAGATATCATTAGATCTTTATACTTGATTAAGTTTGCAAGATTTAGGTTTTTATTAATGTTGTTTTCGAAATCATCCCCATTAATTGCATCAAATGCGTCTAAAGTTTGTTGATACTTTTCTAGTAAAGAATCAATATCCGAAGATGTTTCCATTTCGCTGCAAATAGATGTTATTTCATTTTGTAGTTTAATAAATTCTTCCCCTATATATTCGAAAACTGTAATTTCTTTTATTTTGTCTAGTTGTGAGAATTGACTTACATACCCAATTCTACAATTTGGGTCCATCTCTAACTTACCATCGAACATATATTTTTCTGGATCCATAATTATATCTATCAGTGTACTTTTTCCGCTGCCATTTGTTCCTATAAAAGCACAATGTTGACCATCTTCTAATGTAAATGAAATGTTATTATATAGATCCTTTTGCGGAAATGAGTAGGACAAATTATCAACTTTTATCATATTATTACCTCTCTTTATCACTAAAAAAGAGCCTATAAAAATAAGCTCTTCAATATATTCTCTTCTCAATTGCAATTTTACACTTGATTTTTATGTAGTAAAGACATTCTACTGAGTTTACCATTGATAGCATAACATTTTTTACGACTAAGTTCAATCATTTCATATTAAAGCTTCTCGTGATATCCGTTAATTCTAAAAAGCCTTTGCGTGCCAGGTAGCCACAGTAACCACAATTTGTTTTGCTAATTGTTTTTTTCTTTCATCTTATCTACTCGAATTTACTTTCTCTTACCATATTATAAAGCATTCCTTGCTTTAACAAACTACTATTGCCACCTAATGCATCTACTAATGTATAAGCAAATGGTAGGGTTGAAGCTGGCCCTCTGCTAGTGATCAAGTGATCATCTACCACAACGATATCTTCTACATAATTTGCATCTTTAAGCAATGTAGTATATTCCTCTCCAGGATATGATGTTATTCTGCGTCCCTTGATAATTCCTGCTTTTTCTAGAATCATCGGTGCTGCACAAATAGCTGCAACAAATTTTTCCGGTGCTTTATCAAAATATTTTACTAATTCAATGACCCTTTCATCATCTCTTAAATTTGTTGCACCGGGTAATCCACCAGGTAAAACAATCATATCGTATTCTTTTATTTCATCACTTATAATTTTGTCCGCCTTTACCACAATACCATGAGAACCTTTTACCATTTCTTTATTGATACTTACAGAATTACATTGAAATCCTGCCCTTCTTAAAATATCAACTACAAATAATGCTTCGCCCTCTTCAAATCCTTCTGCTAAAAAAACTGCAACTTTTCTCAATTTAACTCTCCCCTTCTTTTACCAATATAATCTTGATTTGGCTTACATTTTTATTATACTTGTTTTATTTTTTTCTCCCTAGTATTTACCTAATTTAGGAAATTTATTTACTGCACTGTAACCAGTAGTAATACCAATGTATTATCAAGATTTATTTAAATTTAAATATTGTAAGATTGGGTACTATTATCTCCTACTAAATAACCTCAGTACAAACAAAAATATATTTATAAAGTCTAAATATAAAGATAATGCCGCAAGCACAATCCCATGCATATCATTACTTTGTGCTTGCATACGCTTTATTTTCTGCATGTCATATGCTGTTAATGCACCAAATACTATTATACCTAAGAAGCATACGCCTAAATTGAATGTGGAAGAAACGAAAAACATTTGCATAATAGTAAGTAAAATTAA
>DHIM01000117.1:9569-9928 GCA_002403785.1 Clostridium sp. UBA4746 | reverse complement strand
TGCATAATAGTAAGTAAAATTAAACCTATTACAAACATCATGGCAAATTGACCTATTGCACTTAAGTCTTTCTTTGTTGTTATCCCTACCATTCCACTACTTAAAAACATTAATGAAGTTAGAGCAAACACAGTAATTAATTGACCTTGATTTACAATTAAAAAAACTATACTCAATGTTACACCATTTACTGCTGAATAAACCAAGAACCAAAATATTGCAGATGCTGTAGACATTTTAGCAACTCTCTTAACTAATGTTATAACCATAACCAGTTCCAGAATCATAGCCCCATAAATTACTGTTGTAGATACATTCATCATATAGTTACTCATAAACAGACCAACTATAAATGTTAT
>DHIM01000117.1:9188-9318 GCA_002403785.1 Clostridium sp. UBA4746 | reverse complement strand
ACCAACTATAAATGTTATTAGTAGTCCAACTGCCATTAGACACAAAGTCTTTCCTATAAAAGTAGATCTGCTTTTTATCAAACTATTACTTTCCATACTAACATACTCCTTTGTTACTATATTTATTTTC
>DHIM01000117.1:9022-9151 GCA_002403785.1 Clostridium sp. UBA4746 | reverse complement strand
ACCCGATGATTCTTCCAGTATATCTATTGTTTTTATTAAGGAATCGGTGAATTCTTCATTAGAAGAGTTTTTGAAGATAAGCAAATCATCTTTTATACACGGATCATCCAAAGCAATAGGAATATCAAA
>DHIM01000117.1:8314-8880 GCA_002403785.1 Clostridium sp. UBA4746 | reverse complement strand
AAATTAGTCCCTGAAATATATTCATTCCAATGTGCAAGTTTCCATGTATCCCTATCAGAATTTCTCTCAATCATTCTTTGCTGTGTTACATCGATTGAAGTTTCTACCCAAATAACGACTAAAGAAGCATTATTTTCTTTTAATATTGATTTTAGATTTTTGATATAGTTTAAATCTCGTATTTCTTTTGTAAATGGTGCATTAATTAGCACAATATCATCATAATTCAGAGCTTCCAGTGCAAGTGCTACTATTGTTTCGTATTCATAATCACGTATATTTTTATTAAAAAAATTTGAGCTTCTATTGTATTCTTCACCTGATACAACAAAAATCTGTTTTGATAGTTTTATGAGTGTATCTTTATCAAGATAGACAACATGGCGTAATGCCTCGGCAAGCTTTTTTGCGATATAAGTTTTTCCACTTGCTGGTGGTGATGTTACTAAAATCAGTTTTTTCACAACAATCCTCTCCTAGTCAAAAAATTTTAAGTCTGAAACTTTTCAAACTTGTTCAACTTTTCATGTTCACGTTTATTATACCTCTTTTTCCTGTTTAATAAG
>DHIM01000117.1:0-8116 GCA_002403785.1 Clostridium sp. UBA4746 | reverse complement strand
AACAAATTGTAACCACAATTTGTTTTGCTAATGATGAGTAAGGCCGAGGGGATTAACAGAATGCTTTTAATTTGGGAATCAGAATAATTTTATTATTAATAATAAGAGAAAAGTTGGGGACATACTTTTAAGGCCACATTATGTATGTAGCCTTTTTTATATGTACTAAATATCAAATATTACTATTTGCTGAGCTATTTAATTGCTTATTAAATTCTACCTCTTCTATGTCTTTAAAACCTATAAAAGTTAATGGGGAAACTATGGACGTTCCACTTAATAATCACTCAATAAAGATGGCAGCTAGTGATATTGGTTATGTACACGTGGGTGGCACCAACTAAACTAACCCTCTCATAACCATTTCCGTTACAGCAAAACTTGCTACGTCATCTGCAAATTTCCCTGGTCCAAAGCCTGCATCGTATCCAAGCTCTTTTGCAAACTCATGAGTTATTCTTGGTCCTCCACAAATTAACACAACTTTATCCCTAATACCTTCTGCCTCTAATAATTCCACTAAATTAGTAAGGTTTTGAATGTGTATATCCTTTTGAGTTACTGTTTGAGAAACTAAAAGAACGTCCGCTTTAAGCTCTACGGCTTTTTTAACAAATTCTTCATTTTCAACTTGGCTTCCTAAATTATAGGTCTCAATCATTGGATATCTCTCAAGGCCATAGTGCCCTGCGAATCCCTTCATATTCATTATTGCATCTATCCCTACTGTATGAGCATCTGTTCCCGTGCTAGCTCCAATTATTACAACTTCGCGCTTAATATTTTCTTTTATATATTCCCCAATTTGTTTCATATCCATTATTTCTACATCTACTGTTTGAACATGGACTTCTTCGTAGTTTACAGTATGCATTAAAGAACCATAAATTACATAGAAAGAGAATGCTTTATCTAGAGAGGCATGATGAGTACAGTTTGTATCAACAAGGCCCATAGATTTTGCAAGTTGAATTGCTACTTCTACTCCTCTTTCGTTATCTTCAACTGGAAGTGTAAAACTCACCTGTACCTTACCATCATTCATAGTATCCCCATAAGGTTTTAGCTTTGTTAGGTCTAAATTTTTATTGAATTCTTTATTTTCTAATGAATATTGTCCTGCACTCATTACCTCTCCCCCCTTAACATTAAACCTACAAATGGATTAAAGTAAGTCTTTTCTTTTTCCACAACTCCTGCAAGTCCTTTTCCTCCAGTTAATGGCCTCTTTATTCCTGCAAATTTTCCTTGCTCTATAGTGCTAAATAAGCCTTCTTTCTCTATCTCTCCAATTAAATTCGCTGCTTTATTTAATACCTCATCAACTCTTGTTTCCATTATGCCACCTTTTTTAAAGGTAATTTCTGATCCTAAATCCTTCATAGTATTAAATATATATTGAGCATTGTCTATCGCTAATGCTCTATCTGACATAAATGGAGTATGTATTGCTTCTGTAAGCATTCCAAGAAGATGTATTTTTTGCCCTGTCATAATTGTAACCATGTTAAATAGTGCATCTTGTACTTGACCTTTAAATATATTGCCAGTCATAAACTTAGTTGGAGGCATATATTTCAGTGGTGCTTTCGGGAATATTTCTCTTGCCATTTGTGCTTGTGCTAATTCATATAAAAATCCATTTTCAAAGTCTGGACTTATCTCAAAAGCATGACCAAGCCCTATTTGCTCTTCTGGAATCCCAGCAATTAATGCAAATTGTTCATTTATAAATTGCGATGCAAGTACAGTATGAGCTTCCTCTACTGCATCTGATGTAGTTAAGTAGTTATCCTCTCCCGTATTTATAATAACTCCAGCAAATCCATTAATTATTCTTGAAAAATATTGGTCAACTATAGTTCTTTGCATGTTAATATCTCTAAAAAGGATTCCATATAAAGCATCATTGAGCATTACGTCTAACCGCTCTATTGCACCCATAGCAGCAATCTCAGGCATACATAATCCAGAACAATAATTACATATTCTTATGTATCTCCCTAGTTCTTCACCTACCTCGTCAAGCGCAGTCCTCATTAGTTTGAAGTTCTCCTGCGTTGCAAATGTTCCCCCAAAACCTTCCGTCGTAGCCCCATATGGAACGTAGTCAAGTAGACTTTGCCCAGTGCTTCTTATTACCGCTATTATATCTGCACCTTGCTTTGTAGCTGCTTTTGCTTGGACTATATCTTCATATATATTTCCTGTAGCAACTATTACATATAGATAAGGTCCACTCTTATCGCCAAACTGCTTAAGATATGACTCCCTAACGCTTCTGTTTTCTTTAATTCTAGAAGTCATAGCTTTAGCCACTTTATCTATAGCATTTTTAATTTCGAATTCTTCATGCATTGGAATCTTAGTTAAATCCATATCACCTTTTGATACGCTTATAGCGATGTCTTGTGGTAAAAGTCCAGTTTCAACCATAGCATTTCCAATAAACATTGAAGCTCCAAGTGCTAGCCCATTACCATTTTTAATGTTGTCCACAACAATATTTGGAATAGGAACTCCCACTTCATTTATCCCATCAACACCTAAAAGTCTACATACAGTTCTTTCTACCGTCACCGTAGTATGTACATCAATAAACTCTTGAATATCTCTTGCAATATTTTTAGCAGATTGCCTTGCTTTATCAACCACACTCCAATTTAAGTTCAATTTACTTTCCATTTTATTCTTCCTCCTCATATAAACATTTTGCTATATCTACTATCTCCTCATCAAATCCTAGTAATACTGCAATATTAAGTGCATCTTTTGGTACTTTATTTTCTTTTGAAACCTTCTCTAGTTTATACTGCATATGCTCTTGTATTATTTCAACAGAATGAGTTTTATTTAAATTTATCTCTTTTTTAAGAGCATCAAAATCTACATTTTTGAGACCAGTTACTTGATAATGAACCATGTTATCAAGGGCTACTCCGTCATAATGAGTTGAAATTAAGCTAACCGACTTAAATTTAGTCAAGTATTTACAAAGAGCTTTTACAAGGTAGTACCCTTCTTTTGGATTAGTACCTCTTGCAAATTCATCTAAAGCTATGAATCCATTCTCCCTTGTAGCACACTCTACCACTTCTTTAAGCTTTATTATCTCTGCTCCAAATGTACTTAAACCTTTAGAGATGGATTGCATATCGTCAGATACAAAATGAATAAAATTAAGAATCGGAAATTGTGACTTCTTAGCAAACACAAAAAAGCCCATTTGACCAAGTAATAAATTCAAAACAATTGTCTTTAATGTAACACTTTTCCCACCCATATTAGCACCGGTTATAATTGTCGCGCCGCTAGATAAATCTATACTAACTGGAGTAAATACCTTTGCACCTTTTTCTAATATCTCTTTAATTTCAGGATTAAAGGCTTCAATAAAATTGATTTCCATTTTTTCACATATCTTTGGACGAGAACCATTATAAGATAAGGATAAGTTTGCTTTAGCAATTAGAAAGTCTAATTTACCTATTGCTTTTATATTTTGGTTTATAAGTTCAGTCCTTTTAGAAATTTCAAGTGTTAACTCTTTCCTAATCCTTAGTTCTTCCTCTTCTTCTTCTATAACCAAATCTAACCTTTTTTTTCTTAAATTACTTGATTCCTCATCAGTTTTTGCAGCAAAAATTTCTTTTTCCATTTGTTTTTTCTTTTGACGTGTGTTTTTTAAAGTTTTAGAATACTCATCATAAACATAAAAAGTAGATATTCCATTTTTTTGTGGGTCTAGAAGGGAAATAATTTCATCTAAAGAATTTATACGAACCTCCTCTTTATTAAGATATAACTTATCCAAGATATTTTTTAGTTCTATTACCAAAATTGAAAAATATTTAATTTCATACAATTCAACTTCATCTAGCGTTCCGCCTTGACTAAATCTTTTAACAGAATTCCTAATATCTTTTATTTTATAAAATATTTTCTCTATTTTCTCATACTCATAAGTATTACTTCTCATGGATTCAATTATATCTTCTAGGTTATCTAATTCATGTGTTAATTCCATTGTTTCTGAAGCTTTAAACGGCCTAATGTCTTTTTTCTCACAAAGCCCATAAGAAGTGATTATCTCCAATTTATCCATAACAAAAGAAAATCCAATTTGAGTTCTCTGCTGCTTATCTAAAAACTTCATTTACTCCCCTCCAATTACATCAAAAACAGGCACATTTAATTTTTTTCTAAGCTCATGTGAAAACCTATTTTTATCAAATTCATACCCATAAGGTGATCTTGGATTGGCTGTAACGCATAGTATATTAATAGGATTAATTGTTTTTATGATCCCACCTCTATTTTTAAATTTATAAAAAGTCTCTCTACTTAAAAATAACTTTGTTCCGTCCTCAACTAGAAAAATCACTCCTTTATACTGATTTGTGGATGTCATAATATCCTCTAATAATTTATCTGTTACTACACCCTTAATAACTACATAAGAAGTATTTTTATCTATTACATCAACTATTACCTTCGCTGATCCAAGTGCCGTAACAACATCTAACATTTTTATAGAATTATCTATGCGAATAATGGCTATTTTACCGATTTTAAAAACATCGCTTGCGAGCTTTAAAATAGACAAATCCTCTTCATTCTCCAAAGAAAGTAATTCCACGATGTGACTAGTTTCATCTACTACCTTTACCATACTTTTTGACATTGCTGCTCCAGTTGATAAAATTGTAGCCTTTGTAATTGATGGAGAAGCTAAGGTTTTTCTACTTATTGCACCATCCACAATTACAAGATTACTTCCAAACCTTTTAAGCTCGTTACATATTAAGGTCATATAAGAATTTTGGGATGGACCCCCTAACTCTACATATCCATCACTTATTGCCCTGCATATAATTATTTCTCCCATCGGAGTATTATAACCAGTAGTTTTTAAAATTTCGCGGGTAATATCACTATTTAATAAACATTGTTTTGCGGTAGCAATTATAGTTCCTTTTTCTATATAAATTTTAGGCTTTTCGGTATCAGTTACAACGTCCATTTGTTCCCCATCGCGTCCTATAGATGTAAGCCCAAGAATTATTTTCCCTCGAGCTTGCCTTAATATATGATTTAGAGTAGTTGTTTTCCCTACATTTTTACTCATTCCTATGATAGAAATGCTGTCATACTTTTGAATTATATTAAAAATGCTAGATGTATAATTCTTCAAATATTTTTCTCAATATTTTATTTTCTCTTAACTCTTCAAGAGTTATTTCAGCATGACCTTTAGTGTAGCCATTCCCAACAATCATAGTAATGTCTTTACCTACTCCTTCAGCTCCAAGTGCTGCTTTTGTAAAGCTTGTAGACATTGAAAAAAAGTAAACTATTCCATCATCTTTTACAGGTAGAATTGAAGACATTTCAGTATTTGGAACATTTACCATGTTTATTGCTACATCTACTTCACATCCATTGTTGCACTCCAGAGCAGCATTCATTACATCAATAGCTTTTGTAGCATCTCCAATAACTATTTTCATTCTTAAGCTTAATCTTTTTAATCTCGCTTTCTCTTCCTCGTTTCTTACAAGGCCTATAACATTTCCTGTGGGTCCTACTCTCTTAACAGCTTCATAGCAGCAAAGCATTCCTGCTTTTCCTGCTGCGCCTAGCAAAAGAACGCTTTGGCCTGGTTTAACAGGTTTAGCTACTTGAGCTGGTGCTCCTGCAACGTCTAATGCCGCCAGAGCTAGATTTTCATCCATATCTTTTGGAAGTTTTGCATATAATCCACTTTCAAACAAAATAGCTTTTCCTTTTATTACAACTCTATCAATGTCTAGTTTAATATCTATAATTTCATCTATTCTTAATGGAGTTAATGATAATGAAACTAATGTAGAGATTTTATCGCCAACCTTAAGACCTATTTTCCCGTCTAGTGCTTCACCTATTTTTTCAACTGTTCCAATAAGCATTCCTCCTGATCCAGTTACTGGATTTTGCATTTTTCCTTTACCTGCAACAATTTTTATGATTTTAGCTTTTATTTTTTCAATGTTATGTCCTGCTTCTTCATCTATTTGAGTAAAACTAGCTGAATCTATATTCAATGCTTGTACGTCAATTAAAATTTCATTATCGAATATATTCATATCATTTGAGATTTTAGTTGCTGGTTGTGGCAACACACCTTTTGGCTCAATCACCCTATGTGTTCCGTATTTGTGCCCTTTTTTCTCCATATATTCCCCTCCTATATATTAATTGTTTTTCGCTTTGGCAGTAACCCCAATATCACTCTTGCTTCATGTGGAGTTGCGATTTCTCTATCAAGGTCCTTCGCAATTCTAACTACCCTTTCTACTAATTCTGCATTAGATTTAGCTATTACTCCTTTTTTAATATATACATTATCTTCAAATCCAACTCTTACATGACCGCCCATAATAATAGCCATAGCTGCCATTTGAAACTCATATCTACCAATACCCGATACAGTAAAAGTACTTCCCTGTGGTATACTTTCTACCATGAAAACTAGATCTCTTGGTGATGCAGTAATTCCTCCATTAACACCCATAACAAAATTAAAATGCATTGGTGATTTTATAAATCCTTTCTTTTGAAGTCTTATAGCCATGTCTATCATTCCCTTATCAAAAACTTCAATTTCTGGTTTCACATCAAATATAATCATCTTTTGACCAAATTCTTTAATAATATTTTCAGTGTTTACGAATATCTCATCTCCACCAAAATTACATGTACCTGCATCTAAAGTTGCCATTTCTGGCTTTAGCTCCACAGGTTGTACTCTTTCTGCATTACTCATACCAACTGCTCCACCTGTTGATGGCTGGACTATTACTTCTGGACATCTAATTTTAATAGCTTCAATACATTCTTTAAATCTTTTTATGTCTTGAGTAGGTGTACCATCATCTTTCCTTACATGTAAATGTATAATGCTAGCTCCAGCTTTATATGCTTTTTCAGCTTCTATTGCTATCTCAAGAGCGGTATAAGGCACATCCGGGTTATGTTCCTTTGTAACTTCTGCTCCACATATAGCTGCAGTAATTATTAATTTTTCCACATGTTACCTCCCTTTGTCCTCTTGGAGAGAATGATTATTTCCTCTGTTTGTCTTTTAGAACAACGCAAGTTCCACTTGCCTTGCAAACTACTATAGGTTCATCTAATACGTCGCAAGCTGAATCATTTATTTCAGGTCTAGGTACTATAACTTTTCTTGCTTCAAATATCATTTTTCTTGAAGAATTCCCTATCTTTATTATTTCTCCAATAGCTTCAATATAGTCCCCTGCATAAACTGGTGCCAAGAATTCCACATTATCGTATGCTTTAAATAATCCTTCATCACCATCATTTATAATTAGTAGTTCTGTAGCCACATCTCCAAATAATTGAAGCATTCTTGCTCCATCCACTAAGTTTCCACCATAATGTGCATCATGGGCGCTCATTCTTAATCTTATTAAAGATTTCATTTTATCTTCCTCCTCTCATAACTTAATTTTACAATTTTCAGTACCTATTTACTTCTAGATAATGCACCCTAGGAAATCTTTAACCCGTGGGTTCTCTGGGTTAATAAAGAAGGAATTCGGATTACCTTCTTCTACAATTTTGCCTTCATCCATGAATATTATTCTGTCTGCTACTTCCTTTGCAAAACCCATTTCATGAGTTACAACAAGCATTGTCATTCCTTCCTTTGCCAATTGTTTCATAACATTTAATACATCTCCCACAAGTTCTGGATCAAGCGCAGAGGTTGGTTCATCAAACATTAATAACTTTGGTTTCATAGCAAGTGCCCGAGCAATAGCTACTCTTTGTTTTTGACCCCCAGAGAGCATTGCTGGGTAAAAATCCTTTTTATCAAGTAATCCTACTTTATCAAGTAATTCCTCAGCAAGAGCTACAGCTTCTTGCTTTTTTATTCTTTTAACTTGAGTAGGTCCTTCAATGATATTTTCCAGAACTGTCATATGCGGAAATAAATAGAAATGCTGAAATACCATCCCCACATTTTGACGCATTTTATTAATAGCATTTTCCTTATGTTCAACTAACTCTTCTTCAAAATATATTTTTCCACTCTCACTCTTTTCAAGAA
>DHIM01000019.1:2788-14857 GCA_002403785.1 Clostridium sp. UBA4746 | reverse complement strand
AAGCCATATGAAAAGAATAATTTAAGAATCAATATAAGTTATTCATTTCGTGGCTTTAATGTAAATTATTTTCATCATAATCATAAAAAACTATCTCCTTATTAATTATTTTCTTGTAGCAGAGATATGAGTGCAACATAGCTCTGCTACTATTGTCGTTCAAGTCTCTTCTCACGACATTAACTATTATTACAGTATAGTTTAATTAATCTAATTAATCTAATTAATTCGGTTGAAAAGTTAAAAACCCTTTAAATTAGAACTAATGACATAATCAAAAACAGATGGTAATATACTATACTATTAGCTTATTTATGGGGGGGCTAGTTTTTAAATGCAAAGGTAATTGGGAACCCTTCTATGCCTTTGTATTTTTTATTTATTGGCATTATTAACCCCCTTCAATATAATAATATGTTATCACGAATGGCTTTATTTTTGACTCGAAATTTTATAAATAAGTATATAAGTTTAAAGAACCCACTGCTAAATAGATATCAAGCTAATGGCAAATAGCCTACAATAAATAATATAAAGAGGTGATTAAGAAATGGCTAATTGTAATAATTGCAAATCAATAAGTATTACAGAAGGACAACAAACAAATAAACAAGTTGATCATATATGTTTAAAATATATGGTTAAGATTATTCATAGAAGCAATAAGCCTAAAGACTTTCATTATTATATTTATCCTTGTCCACAATGTGATGGCAAGAATTTCGAGCAGCTTTAAACGATAAAAACGCATTCAACATACTATTATTTATCATGAATGGTTTTTGTCCTATTTATTTAAGAGATATTAGTGAAAATATTGGTATATCTCAAGCAGTCGCTAACGTTAGCAATATAGCCAAAATACGTTAAAAGGATATATAACAGACTTTATAAATAAGTATATAAATTTGAATATGTAATATGTTAATGAGTGTCGTTGTTCACAATTTAAATACAATGCATAAGATAAACAAAGACTATAATAGCCATAAACTATAATAGTCTTTATTATAAATTTTCCTTAACTCATACTGAAAGGAAGGTAATATCATGAACATACAAGACGAATATAATAATTCAATACAAAAAATACTTGGCAATGACTCGTTACCAGATAAAATGTGTAGACTTTTCAGAATCAAATTGTTTTACAATTTGCATTCTGATATAAAAATTAAAAGCGTAAACGGTATAATAATAGATTCGAGCAGTACGAAGGTCCTTATTAATGATATTGGTCCAAGTGGTTTAAAGTTCATTTCTAACCTGACATTGCCTGTAAATCCGTCAGTTATATTTAATTTTGAAACTCTTGTATTAGATGAAACTATTAGCGTATCCGGATATATTGTCTGGCAGGACGAATCATTCAGTGGGCTATGCGAATATGGTATTAGATTTATACATAACGATAGTGAAGAACAACATCTTATAAAATTATTTAATACGCTTCAAATTAGTATTCGCAGGTCACCATTACTTAGTGGATGTAGTTTTTACACAGGTGATTTGATTAAATATTTTCTAGATTCTAATAAGAAAAAAGTAGAAAATCCAGATTTGGAAGAAACAAAAAATCTTATATTAAAATATGAAGATGAGATTTTAAATAATTATAAAAAATTATTGGAAGTATACAGAAAATACAAAGGTAATGAAGAAATTGAAGACACCATATTTAATTTTATAACAATAGTTAAACAATCTGTATATAAATTTGGTTATCATAAAAAGTATTAAAATACATTTATATAACATCTACAGATAAAAGCTTTGATATTAGATTTACTTATTATAATACCAAAAATTAGGTGGTTACTACCATCTTTCCTTATGGAACCTCAAAAACAATTTTTCTCCTGCGTCATTTGTAAAAACAGGTAAAAATAAAGCTCCAAGTATATACCTCAGAGCTTATTAACTTTCCTATAAATAATAGTGCATAAAGCAGATTAATGCTGACGAGTTTCAAAAATCAATGCGCGGTTGAATTTATTGATATATTTAATGATAACACTCATAAATATGATAAGTTTATAATAAATCTAATTACAGTTAAGTGGACATTCAAAATTAATATGGTTACATAGAGTAAATTTACTTTCTCTAAAATGGGCTCCAGCAGATATACAAGCTGTAGAACATCTTACTTCGGAAATCTATAATTAGGATAATCTTCCTTTAATTCTGCTTGTACCCTAAAAATCATTATGATCTTATTCTTATTTTAAACGCTGTTTAAGATTTTGTTTTCTGCAACAATAATCATCATGACAACGTTGATTATTACAACATGGATCACTCCAAGGTTCACACCAAGGGTCACCGCAATTATTAAAATCATTTTTACAACATTTATTACACCTATTATTATCACAACAATTGTTATCGTCAAATAGTAATAATAATAGTATCCACCAACAACCCATATATATTTCACCCCTCTTAAGGCAAATATTTTCTCATTTTAATTTTTTCTTAAGTTTGTCCCATTAATACGTCATTTGTTAATATATAATATTATGCTTACTATAAAAATGTTACAATTAATAATAATAAAACGGCCACAGTATTTCTACTGTGGCCGTTTTTTATCATTCCATATAATGAAGAGTAAGTCCCATATTTACTTTTTTTCTCACTGATTGTTATTGCAATGATATTAAATGAAGTTCCACTACTTTTAAAGACATTATTGTAATCATAAATAATACAATTATTATTATTGGAATACAGATTGAAAAAATTAAATTTAAATTATATTTATTACTTTTATATTCAGACATAACATTGCCTCCTAATATTTTAACTTATACGTACGGTATCATGAGTTTCACTACCCTAATTTAACTACTATTAAAACCATTTAACATAAAAAAACATTATATTATGTTGAATTAAATGCAAGTTAGGCTTTTTATTAGCACCGCGATATATGCGAAAATGTATTTGATCCGCCCTTTTTTAAATTGAATCTACGGCCATATGTAAAGTCACTATTTAACGTTTGAATTCTAATTACAGCTCCTGTGTGAGGTGCATTTATCATTTTACCGTTCCCAACATATATCCCTACATGATGAGCAGGTGTTCCAAAAAACACTAAATCACCTGGTTGAAGATTAGCTCTAGATACAAGTGTTCCTACATTTTGTTGGTCTTCTGAAACCCTTGGTAGGTTTACTCCAAAATGCGAAAACACATATTGTGTGAAACCTGAGCAGTCAAAGCCCAAAGGGCTTGTCCCTCCCCACACATAAGGAATGCCAAGAAAATTCGAAGCATATGCTAAAACCGGATTAGAAGAAAAAGCAGCTGCATTTCTTATTTTATCTAGTGCAACTTGCTTTGCTACAGTTGCAGTGTCTTTATTTTGTAACGGTTGCTGTATAGTAGAACTACTTTTTATTGAAATATTAAGAATTTCCCCTACGAAAATAGAATGATTCCATTTATTATTAGCTTTCATTAAATTATTTAATGATTCTCCATGCTCTTGCGCTATTACAGATAAGCAATCCCCACTTTTCACAGTATAGGTATTAGTTGTTAATGTAGCTGCAAATAAATTTGCTGATGTAATTACTGAGATAGCAATTGTTAATACCGCTGTTAAGAAAATAGATCTAAAACTTTTAAATTTAATCATTATTTTCCTCCTTATGCCTACCAGTAAGTATTGAAGAAATAATAAAGCAACTCAATGCAGTACTTTTCATCAATTTAATAATATGTTGGTGTATTTAAATTATAGACTATTTTTTTAAATTCTATTCACCACATTCTAACTAATTCATATTGGGGCTAGGCAATTATAAATAAATTCAAAAACAAAAAAAATTAAATTTATAGCAATGTGCACTAACTTATAAATGATTCTTAGACAATAAAAAAGGATATAGACTTTATACATCTATACCCTTAAATAATTTTCTACTAGTTTACTTGCGACGTTAAACATTCAGTTAATGATTAACTTACTTATCTGTCATACTATCTGTTTTTTGCTTCCTTTTTGCTTTATACCATTCATATCTTTTTTTACCCTCATCGAAGGCAGCTATTTCTTCAGGGGTATTTAAAATAAGTTCCGGTACTAAATTGGTTTTCCCTTTTTTATCTAGCGATACCATCGTAAAAAATGCAGATAATGCTTTTTTTCGATCATAACACTCTAAATCTTCAACTTCAACATTTACGGTTATTTCCATAGATGATTTACCTGCGTAAGCTACCTGTGCAGTACAAATAACTAAATCACCAATAAATATAGGTAAATGAAATTCCAGCTCATCAACTCGAGCTGTAACAACATTTGTACGAGCAAATCTTCTAGCCACAGCATATGCTGCTAAATCCATTAACTTCATGATTTCTCCACCATGGATATTACCTGCAACATTAGCTTGATTAGGTAGCATTACTTCACTAATAATTAATTTTGATTCTGATACAAGTCTTTTCATATTTTTAGCTCCTTCTTTATAATCATTGAGACATTACTTTTAAAGTTTAGTCTCACAATGACAGAGACTCTTTAAAATTAATATAAAATTTATTATCTTACTCCATATTTTGTATATAGCAGTTCATTTTTTTCATATAATTACCTTTATATATTTAAACTTTTTCTTCTTTCTTCAATTATTCTTTCTAGCTCATCTGCTGCTTTTATAACATCATATTCAACTATTAATCTTCCACCAGTAATATCAACTAAATCTTCCTTGAGCATTTTTGATACAACTTCGCTTCCATCTATAAATGGTGATATTGCTACATGGATTGGAAGTCCTAATGTTAGCGCAAAGGTTATATCTGCTAAGGCTTGTTCTTCTAACCATTGTGGTGCTGACATTACAAGTGGCAATTGAGGTATATCAATATTTAGCGCTTTCGCAAGTTCTACGGCTACCATTTCTAGTCTGCCAATAGCAAGACAGGGCCCAAAATTAAGAACAGGAGGAATACCAATGGATTCACAAACTTCTCTTAAGTTATCCCCTGCAAACTTAGCTGCATCCTTAGACATTAAACCTACATTTTCTAAACCACCAGAAGAGCAACCAGCGGATAAAACTAATATATCTCGCTTTATAAGTTCCTTTGTAAGTTCTACAGTAAATACATCATGACCTTTTGCAGTGAGGTTAGAACATCCAACCACTCCTGCAACACCTTTTATTTTGCCCTCTATAATAAGTTTCAACAGTGGTTCAAAGGTTCCTCCTAAAAATTCTTTAAGTGATCCTTCACTTACACCCGTGATTACATCATCATGACCATGATCTTTTGGTATATCTATTGTAATTTTTTTTCTTCTATTTACGTAGCTTGTTATAGCTTCAGAAATAATTGTTTCACTTATTTCTTCTACTTTATTCATGTCAAAAGGAATTAAATCAGCATTTTTCTTTTTAGCAACATCATCAATACAAATCATTTTTACATCAAATTTTTCAGCTACTGTTTCCATGCCAGGAATTGTGCAATTAAACTCTGATATAACAATATCAATTCCGCCTGTTGCAAGTACTGCCTCACTTGTATAATTATTTCCTGCATGACCAGCGAATATTTCAGTGTAATGTTCTCCTCTTAATTGAAGATCTTGTCCAACACAAGTGCAACCAACAATTTTAAAACCTTTAGCTCCAACAGCCACGGCCCGTTCCTTTATTTCCTTTTCAATTAACCTATCTTGCAAATGTGCAATATCTGAATGTTGATGCCCGGTTACCATTATATTTATGTAATCTTCATCTATAACTCTAAAACCTACTTTTGCTTCCCTAATCTTAGGTGAACCTAGCATTATATCATTTAAAAGATTTGTTAGTATTAGCCCATACACTCCTGTTGCTACGCCTAAACTTAAAGAATTTAAAATCATATCTACAGGATCACTACTCAAATTTGTAGAAGTTTTTACTATTGCATCAAAAACTTCTGATTTTGCTCCACCAGGGAGTATACCTAACTCTTCCCATTTTGCAAATCTTGGTCCGTAAGCGAGCTTTTTAACAAGCTCCATTTTTTCATATTTTGGCTTATAAAGATCCTTAAGTACTTCTTCTGCTACTTTTATAGCTTTTTTATTTATATCAGTCTCATCTATGTTAAAAACTTCTGCTAAAGCATTTAATGTTTCTGTACTTTTAATCTTTAGGTTTCCTTTTCCTTCTCCTATACTTTTTAGATTCAAAGCTGTATTTTCAACTACATGTAAATAACAAGCTGAACCTGCTGCAATTGCTCTTAAAAAGTTCCTTGCAACTATTGTATCTGCATCTGCACCACACACGCCTCTAGGTGATTTCGGTGTTATTTTGCAAGGACCATTAGAGCATAACTTACAACATACACCTGCCTGTCCAAACTTACATTTATTTTTCTGAGTTTCCACTCTATTAAATGAAGTTTCTATCTCACCTTTTGTTTCTAAAAAATCACATAGTTTACAATCTGCTGATTTGCATAATGACATCTTTATACCTCCTAAAATATATGTTTTCATTTATTATTTTCCTAACGATACTATACCTTTTTAGTGTTGTATTGCTTTAAAAAATAGTTTTACCCTAATCACTTTCTTGAGTAATATTCATAGTTTCACATCCATTTTTAAACTATACCATTTAAGTATAGTTATTATACTATTACATTACACTTTATTTGTCAATGCCATTTTTGAAAACAAAATCAATATCCCCGCATATTTTTTATCTTTCTTACACTACACTATACATACTTAATTTTAATTAAATAATAAATGAGCGAATAGCCAATTATATATATATACTATTAGCGCATTTCTTATTCTTAGTAGCTTATGCTATATTAATAGACAAGATTGGAAGGATATATAAATATTAGTTATTTAATATACTGAAATGAAAAAGATTGTTATAATATATTCGAGTAATGGTGGAAACGTTGAGGTTCTTGCAAATACTATAGGATAAAATAATTTTACAAAAATATAAAAAAGCCTAACAATTATGCTAGGTTAATTTCTTATAATTAGTAAATAAAATATAAAACCTTGAAGGTATAATTATGACTCAACTTAAAGAAATCTATAAATGTGGAATTTGTGGTAATATAACAGAAATTGTACATGCAAGTGGTGGAACTTTAGTTTGTTGATTAGGAGCTGTCTCAGAATAGGAAAAAATTCCTAGAGCGAGATGGCTCTTTCTTATTTTATTAGCAAATTCGCTTCGCTCATAAAAAAAACGTTGTATGTTTGGATTATAATCCAACTCATATTTTGTAGCACATTTACATCAATCTACGTACAATAAAGGACAAGCCCGCAAAACCCTTCGCATCATAAAGTTCATACATAACTCTATAGTTATTGTGAGGGGGTGAGCAAATGTTAATTGAAAAGTCAATTTTTGATAGATTTTCTAAGGTTGAATTTTACGATGGTGATTTAGGGAAAATATATTATAAGAATGGAAAAATATATGACTTTTCACCAAAAGGTCAACTATTTATTGATCGAGAAAATGATTTAATTCATTATAATAACATGTTGAGAAATGAATTACACAAATTTATAAAACAATTAAAAACTAATGATTGGAAAATTGAAAAATTGGAATGTAAAAGTGATTACAATAAAAAGCTCTGTAGAATTCTGAAAGATAGTAATTTTATTATTGAAGATAAAGACTATTATTATGCTAACGATAAATTAAAAGAGTTATTTAAAAAATAGATGTATTAAACACAAAAGGCATTGGCAAATTTGCTTCGCTCATAAAAAAAACCGTTGGTCGTGAACAAATTGTAAACGCAATTTGTTTTGCTAATTTTATAAATACAAAAGTGGATTCCGAGGAATCCACTTTTGATGTATAATTTAAATATGATTAATAAAGAAATCACACAAAAGAATTATACCAGTAAGTTTCAGTATTTTTGAAGGCTAAATTAAATTATATTTTAAGTCTTGATAAAAGTTAGCTTTAGCCGTCGCATAGTAAGGATTAATCCATAGAAATCCTATGCCTAAAGTTAGTACTCCTAATATGAACCATCCTAAATAGCTACACCATAAACTAAACAGTTTAAATTTAAAGCCAACCATCATGATTATGCTTTGGTTTAATGCTTCAGAGGCGCTTAGCTGAGGATTATCCATCATAATGTAGTATGACATAGAATATCGCAAAGTAGCAATAATTCCTGGAATGATAAGAAGCAAAGTCCATAAAGTTGTGAAAATCGTAATAAGTAAATTTAAAACAAATGATTTTATAAAAAATTTAAACCCACCAAACATATTCTCAATAAACGGTCCTTCATTCCTTATCAACTTAAGAAAATAGCATGATACTCCAAGTGCAATTGGTCCTGACAAAACAAAGCTTACTAAGCCACCCAAGTCACCCAAGCCATTGGACGAGTTTGTACTATGAACCCTAACTAGTTCTCCATTCTGCCAAACATTTTGAACGGAATTTACTGCATCCCCACCTGTAAAGGACATTGTAATCAACCAAGCAATAAAACATACAATTCCAGCTTGAAGCCATTTTCCATGTAACTGTTCCCTTGCCCTACGTTTTAAATCATAGCTGTTTTGAAGCATGTTTTTACCCTCTCCTTTATAATTTTTCTAAAAACACTTAATTTGCAGCCTACTAATATTATTAGCCCCTATTAATAGTATTCATTTATCGAGTTAAATAAACCTAATAAAGTCAATCATCTCAGTATCAATTCCTAAATTTTTAGCAATTCCCACTAAATATTATTTACTAATACAGTACTAAATTCAAAGCTTTCATATCTATGATGAGTCTTGGAATATTCAAAGATTTTACCATTTTCGAGGAAAGCTATCTTTTCGATTTCCATAATAAAGTCATAATCCGTTAAATTTAAATACTTCTTATCATTAGAGTTAGCTTTATCGCCTCTTATAGATATATGTGAACTTTGAATTTTAAAACCAAGCTCATTATTTTAGCTTTTCTATCCCCTGAAACTTCCACACTGTGGTCCAAATATTCCTGAGTTATAAAAATCACGTTAATAATTTAAATTTAAGTTAGATTTTTTATTAACCATTTACTATAACTAACATCATTTTAAATCTCTCATTAGCCTCTAATCCATGAGGTGTATTTGCTGGCATTAATATCATTTCACCCTCGTTAACTTTAACCGGATCATTATCTCCTATTGTTATTGTAACTTGCCCCTCTGTTACATATACCAAAGCGTCTCCAGGTGCTGAATGTGTACTTATTTCTTCGCCCTTATCGAAAGCAAATAGTGTTATGCTAACATTACTAGTCTGTGTTAGTGTTTTACTCACAACTTGATTTTCTACATATAATACCTCTTCTTTTAAACCTAATGCTTTTGCAGCCTCTATATTCTTGAAAAATTTAGTGTTCATATTTTTTCCTCCTAATATTTTATTCTCACATATTCTTGCTTTCCTATGTCTCTATTCTATATTTATTTAAGTTATAAGAATGTGATTTGAATCAAATTATTAGGATTAAAAATATTTTTAATTAAATACTCAAGTTCTGAACTATAAATACCTAGATTTTATTTTTAAACGCATTATGTCTTAATCTTCTATTTGTGGATATTTATTATTATTTGAAAATAAGTCTTTACAAATATTAATTACCGTGTTATTATTAATTCATAAACAAAGAAACAGAATTAACTTAGTACAAGAAGTGGAAGTAATTCCACACAGATATTAACTTTCATTAGATAAAGTAAAGGAATCGCTAATAGAAAGGGGATAGTCCAATGTATCAAATTAAATCTTCAGAGTTTTTAGAGGGTAGTAAAAATTTATAAATAAGAGGTCTTTAGGATATGTGATAAGACAAATAAGAATTAGTTAAATTAAAATAAATTGCTGCACTCTACTTAGTTTAAAATTGAATATATGTATATATTAAAAGGGAATTTATTTATTGAATTCCCTTTTATCTTGTTAAAAAATAGCCTTATTATGTTGAATATTTTCATCCATTTCATCCATTTTATCCACAATATCATGATAAAAAAAATATCATCAATCTTTACATTGATGACATTTTTCTTTATAAATGTGACTATTTTAAAAAGTTTAAGTAGTCTTCATTTTATTTATTCATTTGGCTCCACTGCGCAATTCCCACAATTTACAATTTCTTCTTTTGATCCACCATCCTTTACATAAAGGATTATACCAACAAGGCCAATTGCAATTAGAATTGATGCCATTCTAAAAGACACATTCATTCCATTGATACTCGCAAGTATAGCTGACGTTTGTTTACTATGCTTAACAGCATTTGTCATGACGGTAATAAGAATAGCTGAACCAATAGCACCCGATACCTGACGTAATGTGTTATTAATTACAGCACCATGTGCAATATGTTGGTTATCAAGTGAATTAATTCCCCAAGTTGTAAGTGGGGATAAGATCATGACCAGACCTATCATTCTAAAACAGTACATAATAGATACGTAGATTACTGAAGTATTTTCACCTAAATATGAAAAAGCATATGTTCCTATACCTAACATTGACATACCAACTATACATAAAATGCGTGGACCATGTTTATCTAGTATTCTCCCAGTTACAGGGCTTAATATAGCTAGAAATAAAGCACCTGGCAACATTATAAGCCCAGAACTAACAGCAGAATACCCACGAATACTTTGGATATAAATAGAAAGCAGAATTGTAGCCGACATCATAGCAGCATAAATAATACATGTTAAAATAGTGCTAACAGTAAAAACACTACTTTTAAACACTCTTAAGTCTAAAAATGGAGTTTTAGAAGTAATTTGTATTCGCGTAAAAATAATAAGTGATATCACGCCAACTACTAATGGAACATATGTAATTGGATTCGTCCATCCAGAACTTCCTTGATTACTAAAACCAATAAGTAGTCCTCCAAATCCCAATGTAGATAAAATGAGAGACTTTATGTCTAATTTATCTTTCATTGTTTGGCCAACATTTTTTAATAAGAAAAACGCTGTTACAATATCCAAAATAGATATACCAGCAAGTATATAAAACAAACTTTTCCACCCAAAGGCGTCGATTGCAAATCCCGAAAGTGTAGGCCCAATTGATGGAGCAAACCCAACTGTAATCCCGATTATACCCATAGCAGCACCCCTGCTCTCAATAGGGTATAGCTTTAGTATAACAATTTGTACCAATTGTACAAGAATACCAGCTCCCATGGCCTGAATAATACGTGATATTATCATAAGATTAAATGTTGTAGCAAATATAGAAAATATACATCCTATTAAAAAAAGTCCCATAGCGCTAATATATAATTTTCTTGTGCTAAACCTATTTACTAAATATCCTGTGGTTGGAATAGTTATACCTAAAACTAGTAAATAAATTGTAGTCAACCACTGACCTATATTAGCATCCACTTTAAAATCTTTCATTATACTTGGTAGTGCTGCCGTAAGCACTGTCTGACTAAGCAAACTTAAAAACGACCCTACTATTACTATAGTTACAATTATATTTCTTTCTTTTTTACTTATTGCCTTCACGAGTATCATCCCCTAATTTACTTTTCAACTTGTTAAATATAGCTACCTCTATTTTTAACGATTTTTCTTTTTCCAAAAATGAGAGCATTGCATCCATAATTAAGGAATTATACAATCCTAATTCAGCTTCTTTTTCTACCATGTTTACTGCCTCTGTTAATTTTTTTTGATCAATAACAGTATCATGTTTTACAATAAGATCTTTTATCTCTTTTATTGTTTTATAAATAAGCAATTGCTCAGATGAGACTAAATTATCCTCTATATCACCATTCTCAGAGTAAAAAAAAGATTTATCTATAACAGCTGGAACTTTTTTCAGCTCTTCAATTGTCATATCTATTATTCGTATAACATAATCTCCAACAAAGTTCGGTTCAAATTCTTCCTTCTTAATCCGCATAATCAAAATAAATTCATGCACTAAACTGTCTATTAAAAAAACCGTTTCCCACACAATAGATTCTATTTCCTCTCCATATAGCGTAGTTAAAC
>DHIM01000019.1:1972-2647 GCA_002403785.1 Clostridium sp. UBA4746 | reverse complement strand
CCATATAGCGTAGTTAAACTCTTGTGATACTCTGATAATAAATTTTCTCTAATTATTTCTTTAAATTTATACATTGGTTGTCCTTTGATTTGCGAAAAATTTTCTATTATAAATAGATTAAAAGGAGTATTAGAAACTAAGTACTCCCACACTAGAATTATCTTCTTTTTTAATTTATCTTTATTATTTATTTCAAGATTTTCATCAATAGCTCTCGCTCTACTTAGAAAACTTTTATTAGAATAAGCTAATATTTCATAAACTAAATCCTCTTTTGTTGAAAAATGTTTATAAAAAGTTGCTTTAGATATTTTACACGTTTTTACAATATCATATATTGAAGTAAATTGAAGTCCCTGCTTATTAAAACACTCTTTTGCTACTTCCATAATCAATTTTTGTTTTTCGTCTATCTTAATCATCTCCCATAAAAACTTTCGAGTACTATCCAGTACACTATAGTACTATATTAATATACCCCTTTTTTATAAATAAATCAAGGCTCTTAAATACATTCTGTTTATCTCTTAATTATTTGTCTACAGATATTTATTATTAATTAAAAATAAGTCTTTACAAATATAAATTATTGTGTTATTATTAGTTCATAAACAAAGAAGCAAAATTAACTGTTAACCTTCATTAGATAAAGTAAAAGAATCGCTAATAGAAAGG
>DHIM01000019.1:0-1820 GCA_002403785.1 Clostridium sp. UBA4746 | reverse complement strand
AATCGCTAATAGAAAGGGGATAGTCCAATGTATCAAATTAAATCTTCAGAGTTTTTAGAGGGTAGTAAGAATTTATAAATAAGAGGTCTTTAGGATATGTGATAAGACAAAGAAAAATAACTTAAATTAAAATAAATTACTATACTCTACTTAGTTTAAAATTGAATATACGTATATATTAAAAGGGAATTCATTTAATGAATTCCCTTTTGTTGATAAAAATTTTAAAAACAACTTATGCTCGATTTACACTTGACCAATAACCATTTTATCCACGACATGGTGATAAAAATATTATTTAGACCAGCTGCAACAGTATTCCCAATCATTTGGTGTAATTATATTTTTTATTTTTACCCACGTGCCTTTTAAGCCAAGTTCATTTGCAGATAACTCAAAATGGCATTTAGCTATACCAATGTCGTTTTTTTGCATATCATAACCAACTGCTCCATAGCCTTTTGTTCTGCAAAGGAAAAAGTGATATGCATTCTCATCCTTTATAATTCTCCAAGGTTGTTTGTTTGAAGCAGAAGGTCCAAGTCTTACCATCTCTAATGGAACAGCATATTGACCTGAACTCTCTTCACTTAGTGGTACTAAACTATCTGTTTCAAAAAACAATTCACTCCATGGTTTTCGTTTATTAGCACCAATAACTGTTCTCATAACTGATTCAAAAACTCTAGGCTTTTCTTTTTTTATTCCCACAGGAGAAACTATAGGTATGAATTCATTATCAACTAAACTCGTATTTTGTTCAAAATTACCCTTATTAAAAGTTCCACCGAGCCAACATGTTTGAAGCCCCAAATCCGTTGCGAAGAGAATGATTTTTTCGAATAAATACCCAAATTCAAGTGCATCTTTTTCTTCTTTTTCAAATATTCCAATAATAAATGAATTAGCACCTGATATAAACCCATATGTTCCTAATTTTTTTGCTTTCCTAGAATCATTATCGTTACTTTGTATAAATATAACCCTAGCCCTTAATTTTGTTTCCTCATTACTCTTTTTAATATAATCCTTTAGCTTTTTAAGGGTTATACTTTCAATATTTTTTTGATCAAATGATCTGCTTGATGTCCTCATCTTTATAAGTTCAATAACTGACTTTTGAAATTCCATACTCTCTCCTTTTAAGTTATCATTGAGTTTGGGCTTAGATATACCACTAAACTGCCAAATTTCAATTCTAAACTTCTTTTATTTTAAAAATTCATATACATTTATTTAAAGCTAATAATTTTCTTATTGAGTTATTTTAATAATTTGTATAAATTCAGCATTTATAAGTTCTTTACCTTTTTTAGTCTCAACCTCAATCCAGTTTTCATTCACACCAATTATTTTTCCAGTTGCACTTGTACCAAATTCCCCTGTGGATATACTACATGTTTTTCCTATATATTTTTTAATTAACTCGTTCGTCATAATTATTAACCCCTTCCTCTTCTTTCTTTTTAGAATTGCCAATTTTTTCATTTCACGTTGTTGCGGTAAAACAATAAAAAATATTACAAACAATGGTATACATATCGCAATCCACGATGAACTCACCTAAACACACCCTCCTCATATTCGCCTTGTGATTATATCTTCACATCAGTTATAATCCATTAATAACAATTAAAACAATTAAAACAACTATCTACTAAATTATAATACGTTTGTTGACTAATAATAACATTTATTTTTTTGAAATTAGATACTATTTCTATATTTCTTAAAATTTGTGTACTATGTCAATCATATCTATAACAGAATTATATAATTTATTTATTCTTAATAAAAAAAATTCAGTTACACTATAAATT
>DHIM01000021.1:2834-5695 GCA_002403785.1 Clostridium sp. UBA4746 | reverse complement strand
GGCCTGTTAGGTTGATGGCCATGCTACGGGGTCGCATCGGTCACCTAAAAAAAGGGAATGAAGCGATAGCACGGCGAAAAGGGGACATTCGATAGCAATTTCAGTCGCAAGCTCCTTCAAAAAATCCCCCGTGGGATGTGAACAAAACATGAATATGAGCTGTTTTGCTAATTATTGATGCTATATATTAGGCCATGAAGAAAGCTATAAACAATAAACTAAAGACCTCATTTTTAAAGGATGTAGATAGTGATTATAGGATTACTTCTATATCCTTAGTCTTTAATATGGCAAGTGGGTATAGAGAAATTTATAAATATTATCTGATGCTACAAAAGGGACTAAGCATAAATAGTAATATATTTTCATTATCAATGAAGGAACTTAGTTTACTATATGAATATTGGTGTTTTATTAAGATAAATTCGCTACTTAGAAAGAGATATAAGCTAATAAATACAGACTTTATAACTATTAATAGAGCTGGAATATTTGTTTCACTTAAAAAAGGCGTAACGTCTACATTAGTATATGAGAACGCTAATGCAAAGGAAACTTTTAAGGTAAGTTACAATGCATTTAAATCACGAAAAGCTAGTAACGTAGGTTATAGAACTGAAGGTAGTATGTAACGGGGTCCGACCCCGTAGAAAAAACTGGGAACAGTTTTTTCTTACTAAGGGCTCAACCAAAATAACTTTTGATTTTACCACAGGTTTAACAACAAAATAACAAAAAAATAACACGTTTATAATCATACTAAAGTACAATGAAGTTAACTTATATAATATGGAGCTATTTTCATTGATTTCCATATTAAAATTATTATTCTTAATTAATTGATTTATAAAGAAAGAGGAGGGTACATATGGCACAATTCATGTATTAACAACAGGGTACGGTATAATTGATCGAGCAAACAATAATATTAGGGGGGAACTAATGAAAAGTAAATTTTTAATCTTATCTGTTTCATTCGCGATAGCTGCAACACTGTTAGCTTCAACTTCTTATATTACTATGGCTTCTGTAGTTTCTTATAATGGAACTTCAATTGATGCAAATTTAAATGCAACTGCAACACCAGAGCATATTACTCTTAGTTGGACAGGCAATCCAACAACAACTCAAACTATCACTTGGCGAACAATATCATCAGATACTAAGAGTAAAGTGCAATACAGAGTTAAAGGTACAACTGCTTGGACTACTAGCACTGATGTTTCACCAAAACTATTAACATCAGGTACAGGTGATGCAAACATAACTACTGGTATAGAAAATATTTTCTCAACAACAATAACAGGTCTTACTCCAGGTACAATTTATGAATATCAAGTAATTGGAGTAGATGCATCATCTAAACAGAATACTAGTAGCTTAAGCTCTTTTACAACCGAAAAAAGTAATAATACTAATACTAAAGTAATTGTATTTGGAGATTCACAAAGTGGAATTCCGAATAATCCAGAATACACTCCTTGGAAGAATACAATACAAGAAGCCTATAGCCAAAATAAAGATGCAAATTTTATTGTAAATATGGGTGACTTGGTTGAGATTGGACAAAATTATCAACATTGGAATAACTGGTTTTCAGCAGCTAAGGGTGTTATTGACAAGATACCCGAAATGCCGGTACAAGGAAATCACGAAACATATCAAAGCAATAATTCGAACTCCTCATCTCCACAGAATTTTATAAAGCAATTTTCAGTTCCGCAAAATGGACCTTATGGTCATATTGGACAAACATATTCCTATGACTATGGAAATGTGCATTTTGTTGTATTAGATAGTCAGGAAGAGGAAGAAGCACCAGGAAATGATTCTTTTCTTAAACAACAAGCAAGTTGGCTTAATAATGATTTAACTAATAATAAACAGAAATGGACAATAGTAATGTTCCATAAGACTCCATATTATAATAAAGCAACAAGAAATAACCCTTCTGTTAAGGATATTTTTACACCTGTAATAGAAAAACATCACGTTGATGTAGTATTTAATGGCCATGATCATGGTGTTTCGAGAACCTATCCAATTAATGGTAATAATTATTATACAGATTATTCAAAAGGAACGGTTTATTATGTAACAGGAAGAAGTGGAAATAAATATTATACAGATCTTAATAAGAAAGTATGGGATGCGGCCTTTAATGATTGTCAGGATAGTCCAGCTTATGAAGTTGTTTCAATTGTAAAAGGAAAGCTTAATATTGCTGCATATAAATACAACACAATTAATACAAGTGTATCTAATAAAAACAATAAAATGTATAATACTCCAACTAAAATAGACGATTTCACTATAGACAAAGATAATCCAGCAAAAAGCACACAATTAAAGGTAACTGCAAGTCCAAAAACACAACTTACAATTGCCGGGACTATACAAGATGGAAATAATGTTACTGTTTCAAATAATAAAGCATACGTAGATCCAACATTAATAGCTAAGTATTACAAAGGTACTTATGATGATAATTCATTAACTTTAACAGTTAATGAATTATCATATAAATTTAAACAAACTGATCTTTTAAAGGGTGATAGTTCAAAGGTAAATGTTGATGCATTATTTAGACAAGGAATAGATGTAAAATATAACACTGCGTTAAACAGTATACTTGTTGATTTTACTGGAAGAATTACACCAGATATGATAGCAGCATTTAAAGGTTTTACCTTCGGAACTGTGAAACCAAACATGCCAGTGGTAGTATACAAAAATCAGTATGGCATTGCAACTGGGGATGGTATAAGTATAAGAACTGGTGCGGGAATTCAATATTCTTGGCAAGGAAATTTTGCACTTGGAACTAAAATTAAAATTTTAGGAACAGCAGGTTCTTTTTA
>DHIM01000021.1:2478-2617 GCA_002403785.1 Clostridium sp. UBA4746 | reverse complement strand
GTAAGCTACAGTGGAATAACTGGTTATGTAAGTAATCAGTATGTAAAAATAACTGCTAAACCAGCAGTAGTAGTAACACCTAAAACAGTATACAAAAATCAAAAGGGTGTAGCAATAGGAGACGGTATAAGTATAAGAA
>DHIM01000021.1:0-2257 GCA_002403785.1 Clostridium sp. UBA4746 | reverse complement strand
AAGTATAAGAACTGGTGCAGGAATACAATATTCTTGGCAAGCAGGTTTTGCAATTGGAACTAAAATTAAAATTTTAGGAACAGCAGGTTCTTTTTATAAAGTAAGTTATAGTGGAGTAACTGGCTATGTAAGTAACCAGTATGTAAAAATAACTTCTAAATAATTGTAAATCTAATATAAAATAGTTTCACACAATACACGCTATATTGAATGCAACAAAAGAACTAGCTGAAATTTCAGCTAGTTCTTTTGTTGCATTCAAGTAAACTTTATTATCAAATTTTTATTAAAAAGGAGCACTTAATATGGACTTAGTTAAAAGAACTAATGTAATTAAAGCTACCGCATTAGATTATAATGCAAAGCATGTTGTTAATTTAAAAAAACAGAAGAAAAGTAAACCAAAAGTTAAATAGTTATTCACGAGGAAAATTAAAGCAAGAATTATCAAATGGTCAATAGTTAAAAAATACGTTATTTATGCATTGAACTAAACCGCTAACTACGGTGGAGTGCAAAAGTGAAATTTAACACAAAAATAACATTTATTAGCATAAAAGTTATAATATTTTAACATCTATAGCAAACAGAACTTGTCCACTTCATTACCAATTTCTGTAACGTGGTCCGACTCCATGGAAGAAACTGTAAACAATTTCTTCTTGCTACTTGTGTCTGCTTTAAAGGGAGCACTTCAAAGCAGTGACCCACTTGCTCAAATTGACTTCATAAAGTAGCTAGTATACAATTAATTTATACGAATGTGAATTAATAATAAATTGATAAAATACATATGAGGTGGTAAAAGATGATTTTAGATAAAAGCACAGGAGAGTTAATTATTGATGAAAATCATATTATAAAAGCAGGAATGTCTATAGAGGACATCAAAAACTCTAATATTAGAGATCTGTTAACAGAAGAAGGTAAAAAGAAATTAGAAGCTGAACGTCATCCGTACATTTTATTAAAAAGGATAGTTGTAGATGGAATTGATGTAGATATAAATTTAGAAATATTAAATAATAACATTATAGAAATTGCATTCAATGTAGATAATGCATCTAGAAAATGCCATTATAATCAAGATTATGATGAGTATAGAGAACTAATAGAAAAACATAAAACATTTATGAGGAAAATGTTGGATGTTGAAAACATAGATGATAAAATAAGATTCCAAGGTGGATATGCTCAACTTCGATCCGAAACAAGGAGTCCTAGTGTAAGTATTAGAATTAGTTATTTATATAAAAAACGAGGTTAGATAGATTATGAAATATAAATATAATCCAGTTTTATTCAATAAAATGTTTCAAGGACAAGAGGGGTATATAGGTGTAGATAATTTAAAAAATTCTACTTTGAAAAATGGGAAACTAATTGTTGCGCTTGAAATGCCCAATGGTGGAGGTAATTATTTCTTACCATTAGATGAATTTAAAAAATATAATTTGGATGTAACAGCCTTATGTCAAGGAGTTCAAGTTAGTGCTTGGTATGATGAAATTTCTATTGATGATATAGCTAGGTATAAGCCTACTGCAAGACTATATGTTGTAAACTTGGAGTTAAAGATAGCTATTGGTAATACCACAGCAAATCCTCAATATGGACCAGGAGGAGTAACGCAGATATTAGTTCCGCATGCCTTAAAAATAACAAAAACTGCTTACAAAAATTTCGAGATTCCAGATTATACTAAACATCCTCCACTAATTCCGGTAGATTTAAATAATTACAAACCAGATTCAAGATTTTCTTCAGACACACAATTTAAATTAGAAGAAATAAGTTACTCATATAAAGATAATATAAATAAAAAAGATGGCTATATTGATCTTAATAATAAGGATATATATTCAGAGGTTTATATAGTAATGTATAGAAAGAGAATTGTTCATGAACAAATTGTGATACATAACTGTTTAATGAAAGAATATACAGATGAATTAAAAAATCCTAAAATGGATTTGAAGTATACTGAAGAGTTGAAAGTAAAATTATATGAATCAAAAATGGATTTAGACAATGAAAAAGATATACTTGATGATCGAATCATTGAATTACGAAATACCCCTGATTTATTAAGAGGTATGTCAAAGGAAAATATTGAACATCTACTTAATAGCGAAAATTGTTGTCCTAAATCTACTTTGGAGCAAAAGTCTTATTTAGAAAACAAATTACAATTCCTTGAAAATAATCTTAGTATGGAAGAAAAAATTAAGCTGAATATAGATATATCAGAAAAAAA
>DHIM01000303.1 GCA_002403785.1 Clostridium sp. UBA4746 | reverse complement strand
TGGGTTTGTAAACAACCTGAAAAGCCATCTGATCTTCAGATGGCTTTTGTATATTCTTTAATGAATTCATAAAAGTTAGTAATATATAATTCTTGGCTATTTGTCAATTGTGATTCCTAACGCTTATAATTATCTATCTCTTAATGAGACGTAAGTACTACTTCCTACAACGCATTTATATGCAGGTCTAATGATTTTACCGTTGTTTATTATTTCTTCGAGCCTGTGAGCACTCCAACCAGCCATTCTTGAAATAGCAAATATGGAAGTGTACATTTCTTCAGGTATACCAAGCATTTTATATACAAAGCCTGAGTAAAAGTCTACGTTAGCACTTACACCTTTATAAATCTTTCGTACTCTGCCAATTACTTTAGGCGCTAGTTCTTCTACTTTTGCATAAAGGTTATATTCATCCTCTAGACCTTTTTCCTTAGCAAGTCTTGCAACATATTTTTTAAAGATAACAGCCCTTGGGTCAGATATAGAATAAACGGCATGACCTATTCCGTAGATTAGACCAGCTTTATCAAAGGCTTCTTTAGTAAGTATTTGAGATAAATATTTGTCAATTTCAGCATCATCTCCCCAATTACTAACTTGTTTCTTCATATCTTCAAACATTTGTACAACTTTTATGTTTGCACCCCCATGTCTTGGTCCCTTTAAAGAACCAAGCGCAGCAGATATTACTGAATAAGTATCGGTGCCCGAGGAGGTTATTACATGAGTCACAAAGGTGGAGTTGTTACCACCACCGTGTTCTGCGTGAAGGACTAGGGCAAGATCAAGTAGTATAGCTTCGAGTTTTGTGTATTTACTATCATCGCGAAGCATGTACAATATATTTTCAGCAGTACTCAAATCTTCGCGTGGACTACGAATAAGTAAATCGTTATTGTTATGATAATGTGATAGAGCATGATAACTATAGACCACCATAAGTGGAATGCAAGCAATCAATCTCATGCATTGCTCCAAAACATTACTTGCAGAAGTATCCTCCGCTTTATCGTCGATGGTATAAAGTGCTAGTATACTTCTTGCTAGTGAGTTCATTATATTTTTACTGGGCATTTTTAATATCATATCTTTTACAAAATCCTCGGGAAGATTTCGATATTTAGAAAGTAAATCTGCAAAGTTTTTAAGTTCTTCCTTTTTAGGAAGATCACCAAAAAGTAGTAAATAACAGGTCTCTTCAAATCCAAATCGATTATCTTTAAGAAAACCGTCTACTAGATTTTGAATGTTTATGCCTCTATACTTTAAAGAACCAGGAGCGGAGATTACCTTGTTATTTTTGATGATAGAAGACTCTACCTGACTGATTTCTGTCAAACCTACAAGCACTCCACGACCATCAAGATCTCTAAGCCCCCGTTTAACTTGATATTTAGCATATAGCTCTGGATCTATAAAACTATTTAATTTTTCAGAAATTGTGTTCTTGAACTCCCTCAATTCATCGTTATCCATAATATTACACCTCGCAAAACAGTTTTTATAAATTTTCCTACAATAATTATTTTCTTAATTTTTACCAACTATATTGATTCAACACTCTTTTAATTTCTTTATAATCTAATCCTTTATCATTTAATTCAAATATGGATTTTAATGTTTCAATATTTTTTTGACTATATATTTTTTTTCTATCATTATTTCGCTTAATATTTAGACCCACAGTTTTTTCTATATATCTTAAATTAAAATTTTCTATTTCAAATAGCCCACATATTTGATCTATTGAATATAGTTCATCATGAACCATTATGTCACCCTAAGCTTATACACTAACACTTCTATATTAAAGAGACAAGTAGGAGGAATTATGATGGCATGTAATTATACAATTTAAAATAAATGACCTAAATACTTTTAAGATATATGCCTAGATTATTTTTTGTACTATAGATTTCTTAAGTAAATTGAAACTGTATATATCGAACGTATGTGTCTGTTTTTGTATGTTTTTGTCGGAAGCTATGATATGATATAAGAGATTGATAGTAAAGTACGATATAAATACTCTATAATTTAAGGATAAAAAGGAGTGTGAATTATATGCTAGGAATAATTGGTGGCGTGGTTGTTATAATTGTAATACTTAAAATACTCGGCGTTATTTAGTAAGATTAAAGGTAATTCATAAAAACTACATTTAAATACAATACATAAGCTTTTCACAAATAACTGAAAGAAGAAAGGAGAATTATTATGTTAAACAAAGTCAAAACACTAAAGAACTACAAGTTGAAATGTCTCGATGGAGAAATAGGTAAGGTCAAAGAATTTTATTTTGATGACCACAACTGGACAATTCGATATTTGATTGCCGACACAGGGACTTGGCTAGTTGGCAGACAGGTGTTAATATCACCGTATGCGTTGGACGGCGTAAATAACGAAGACCAATATATCATCATTAATTTGACCAAAAATCAGATTGAAAATAGTCCCTCTTTGGACAGTGACAAACCCATATCACGACAATATGAAGAAGCTTACTATACGTATTATGAATGGCCCGTACATTGGGGTGATCCAAACATCGGGGGAACGTGTGGACTTTCTCCTTTCATTGAGAATGGTCAAAATCAACATCAAGAAAAATTGATGGAATCAATTCAAGGAGATAAAGAGTGGGATACCCATTTACGTAGCACTCAAGAGGTGAGTGGCTACAACATTCAAGCCACAGATGGCGAAATTGGACACGTTGAAGATTTCATCATTGATCATGAGACAATGGAAATTCGCTATTTAGTTATTGCTACAATGAACTGGTGGCCGGGGAAAAAAATTCTGGTTTCACCGAAATGGATAGAGCATGTTAGTTGGAACGAATCTACAGTATTTGTCAACCTTCTTCGTGAGACAATCAAGCAGTCACCGGAATATACTGAGGAATCTCTGATAACACGAGACTATGAAAGCAAACTGCATCAACATTATAATCAACAGTGATACTGGATCGATGAA
>DHIM01000123.1 GCA_002403785.1 Clostridium sp. UBA4746 | reverse complement strand
TTCTAATAAGTTATTATAATGCAAAAATTATAATAACTTATTAGAAAAAAACAGAAGATTAACCCCTGAGAATCATTAGTAGAAAACCTTTTCTTTTCTAGTTTATATCATTTTTGGTAAAGATTCAACATAAATGATTCGACATAGTTTGTCTTACAGACACGTTCCAAAGTTAAAAAAGTGTATGATGTTGTTTTATCATCATTGATGTACCCAGTTTCTTCTTCTCTAATATTCCACTCTGAATAGTTTAGTTTAGGAAAAAATATATCAGCATTATATTCCTTATGTACTTTTGTTAAATGTATCTTATTACAATAAGGCAATAATAACTTGTAAATTTTTCCGCCACCTATAACAAAGTATTCTTTACTGTCTTCCAGAAGTTCGAATAACTCTTCCTTAGAATTTAAAACAGTAACTCTTTCATCGTTTATAACAAAATCTTTATTATGAGTAATAACAATATGTTGTCTTCCAGGAAGAATACCTGGAAGAGACTCAAATGTCTTTCTTCCCATTATAATAGTATTTCCACTTGTAATTTGCTTGAACCTTTTTAAGTCTTTTGAAAAATGCCAAAGTAAATTGTTATTTTTACCTATAGCAAAATTATCTCCAATTGCAACAATACATGTAAGCATTATACCGCCACACTCCCCATATTTATCTTTCCAAGTTGTTTATAATCTATAAGTTTAACATCTTCTGGTGTAAAGTCATAGAAGTTCTTAATTTCTGGATTAATCCAAAACTTAGGTGCTTCCAAAGCTTCTTCTTTTCTTGAAAGCTGTAATTTTAATCCTTCAATATGATTTTCATAGACATGTGCATTATTTATAACATGAGTGAAGAGTCCTGCTTTTAATCCTGTAACCTGTGCTATCATATGAACTAAGACTGCATATTGACTAGTGTTAAACGGTACTCCAAGCCCCATATCCCCCGATCTTTGTACTAACATACAATTTAGCTTTCCATTAGTTACATCCCACATAGTTAAAAAACAACAAGGTTGAAGTGCCATTTTAGGAAGGTCTTCTATATTCCACAAGTTCATCATCATTCTTCGGTCTTGAGGATTATTTTTTAAAGCCTCAATAAGTGTATCTATTTGATGATACTTGGCTATTTGAAAACCATATGCCCTGCCTATAGAACCATCTTCTAAAGCCCATTTATCCCATATATGAACATTTTGTTCTTGAAGTCTTTTTACATCATTAGATTGGTCTTTGAAAATCCAAAGCAATTCCTTTACTGCTGTTTTAAAAGCAACAAATTTAGTTGTTAGTATTGGAAACCCTTCTTCTAAATCAAATTGCATAATTTGGTGAGGTATTTTTAGAGTTGCAATACCGGTACGGTTTTGGTCGTAGTATCCTTTTTTTATAATTTTCTCAACGATCTTAAGATATTGTCTATCCATTTCATTTAACATAATTTATCTTTAGTGAGAAGGTGTACAACAATTACTCAAACCCACTAAATACTCACTTCCTTTCTATATTTCGGTTAAGGTTATACATAACATTTTAAATGCTATTTGATTTTTCCATATGGGCACGAATATAAACACATACCACACACCGGCATTCTTTCAGTACCTTCCATTGAATTAAAATATTCATCACATTTTTTTACATTGAATCGCTTTTCACGCTCTTCTCCTTCATTATAGTTTTCACCAGTTAGTGCACCAATCGGGCATGCTTTTACACACTCCATGCAAATTCCACATTTTTGGTGTATCTTTTCTCCAGTAACTACTAACGGTGCATCTGTTAATACACTTACCCACCTTACTCTTGGACCATGTTCAGGAGTAATTAACAAACAATTTTTGCCTATCCACCCCAGACCTGCAAGGCTGGCAGCCATTTTATGTGAAAAACTTGCATTTATATAATTACTATTGATTCTTTCTGCTGCAGCTATTGGTAATGCTTTATATCCTTTTTTTATTATATATGAGCTTATTATTGAGGCAATATTATCTAATCGAGTATTTATTACTTCATATGTATGATAATATTCTAAAGCCACGGCATTATCAAAGCGGTTAGATAAATAATTAATAATGGTGGATGGAAATACAATTCCAAGTGAGATTGCTTTTGGATACCCCTTTACAAGATCTCCTCCATACTTTGTAATTTCTTTTTCATATTTACTTATGTTTGCTACTCCATAATAGTCTATTAAAAAATTATCTAATATCGTTTTTATTTCATTCTCCATCATATTTACCTCCATCATATTTAAATTACACAATAAAACAATTGCTACCTTTTGGGTTGATGAACAATATATGAAGATTGTGACTTACTTGTTTTTTAATTGCCATTCATATTTTGAAATAGCCATTTCATATAAGTTCCAATACCCATCTGACGATTTTCTTACATTTTTAGTGAATTTCACTTTCGTAAAGCCCACATTTTCATAGCATTTAATTGCAATTTGATTAAAATCAAATACGCCAAGTGTTATCTTTTCAAATTTTAAATCTTCAAAGGCAATTCTTAATATTTCTTTTAGAACTTCAGCTCCAATGCCTCTCCCTCTAATATTTTCCTCTCCAATTAGAAACCTGCAAACCTTGCCTATTTTATTATTTTCATCTATTTCACGCAATTCAACAGTTCCAATAATTTCACCTGTATTAATAAGTCGTATTTTGTAAACAAAGATATTGGAATTATCCTTTTTCACTTCATTTAAAAAGTAATTTTCAACTTGTACAAGTGATAAAGGATATTTGTACTTAGGTCCAGCCCATTGTAATAAATCATCAGCAGATTTATTTACGTTCCATTCTATAATTTTTTTCGAATCTTCTTTTTTAAATAAATCAAGTTTTATTAACATGCTAATCATCCCCTATCTACTTTTAAATGTAACTCAATTGAAATTGTA
>DHIM01000025.1:40914-41229 GCA_002403785.1 Clostridium sp. UBA4746 | reverse complement strand
TTATTTTCAATAATATTGCTAATTTATTTATACATATTTTTCATTATGTATAAGAAGAATTTCATAAAAAAAAGTATTGATAAAAAAATTCTACTTATGGTTATTTGTTTAACTTTAATTAATATGTACATGTTACTGGAGCCTATGTTTTTATATATTTATTCAGGTGAATCATATTCCTTATATTTATTAATATATTTTGATGTTGAGTTAATGTTAATATTATTTTTAATTTTAAGAAGGTTTAATTATAGTCAAAAAATTATTATTAATGTGATTTCAGTGTTTAGTTTGATTAATGCTATTCTGGGATGT
>DHIM01000025.1:33105-40758 GCA_002403785.1 Clostridium sp. UBA4746 | reverse complement strand
GTGTTTAGTTTGATGAATGCAATTCTGGGATGTCTACAATATATAACTAATAGTGTTTTAATTAATTTTAAAGATTCAAGTCAGCAGTTAACACAATTGTATATTGGTGGAAGAGCATCTGGTTTTGTAATGGGTGACAATGGTGGAGGAAATCTTGGAGTAATATTATTTCCTGTATTGCTATATAAGTACAAAAGAGATAAAAATATATTAAATTTTAGCTTAATTATAGCTGATATTTTATTTACTATAATTACTTTTACAAGAATTGCTTATTTTGCAATATGTGTTGAAATGTTAATATTTATCCTTTTATCAGTGAAAATAAGATCTATTAAAGATCTTATAAAAAATATAACGGCTTTTAGTTTAGTAATAGGTGTAGGAATATATTTTTACTTGAATTACTTCTATAAAATCACAGATATTCTTTTTTTGAAAAGAGGAGATACTCAAGCTGATAGATTTATGCAATTTCCTTTAGCTATAAAAGCTTTTTTTTCCACACCTATATTAGGAACCGGAAATGGACAATACAATAATTACGTATTGTATAAATTTGGTGTTATAGATAAATACGTTATTCATTCACAGTTTTTATCTATGATTGTGGAGGAAGGAATAATAAATTTTATACTATTTGTTATTTTTAATATTTGCCTAATTTATATGTTGATAAAAAAATACAATAAAAAAAAGGAACTGTTATTTATTATTATGTTAGTTATTGGAAATGTAATATGTATTAATTTTAATTCTAATCAAACCTATGAGATTAATATATGCATATATTATCTTATACTATTTGGATTTTTATTTGCGAAAGATGAAATCAAAACCTGATTATTTAGGAAGCAAAATTAAAGGATACAAATGATTTTATATTAAATCAAATATATAGATTAAGGGAGAGAATTAATGCTTAAACAAATAATAGAAAAAATGCCTAATATAATTAAAAAACCGATAATTAATATTTATAATTCATTACCAGATGCTGTTAAATACGGACGAATATTTAATAGCACTTATAAATTTCTGAAGTTATCAGAGGCTTGGAGTGAGCAACAACTTAGGGAATATCAATTAAAAAAAGTTAAAGAAATAGTAAAATATTCTTATGAAAATGTACCTTATTACACAAGGTTATTTAATGAAATTAATATAAAGCCAGAAGATATTCAGGATTTCAATGATTTAAAAAAAATACCATATTTAACAAAGGAAATAATTCGAAATAATTTAGATGATTTGATTTCAAAAAAATACAACAAAAAAAACTTGAGATATGTAACAACAGGTGGATCTACAGGTACCCCAATGGGTTTCTATCAAGATAAAAATAGAGAGCAAAAAATAGAGTGGGCTTTTACAGCAAATTTATGGTCAAGGATAGGTTATGATACTGAAAAAAGTTACAAAATGGTAATACTCCGAGGGAATATACCAAAGACCGGTGATTATGAATATATTGGTAAAAATTTAGTATTATCTTCATTTAATTTAATAGAAGATAAAATGGATAATTATATACAAAGAATTCTAGATTTCAAACCTGATTTTATACAGGCATATCCTTCATCTATAAGTTTATTATCAAAATATATTATAGATAATAATATAGATATATCACTTGCAAATTTGAAAGCAATAATATGTGCCTCTGAAAATTTGTATGATTTCCAGAGAAAAGAATTAGAACAGGCATTTAATACTAGGGTATATAGTTTTTATGGCCACACAGAGCATAGTTGCTTTGCAGGCGAATGTGAAAAGAGTAATTACTATCACTTGCAGAGTGAATACGGTTATACGGAATTAATTAATGAAAGTGGTTATGATGCTCTAGAGGAAGATGAAGCAGGTGAAATAGTATGTACAGGTTTTAATAATTACGTATTCCCTTTTATTAGGTATAGGACAGGTGACATTGCAATTAATAGCAATGAAAAATGTATTTGTGGGAGAAATTATAAATTAATTAAAAAAGTAGAGGGAAGACAACAAGATTATTTTCTTGATAAGACAGGTTCAAAAGTAACGTTTATTTATTGCGATGAGGCACTATGGGATGTAAAGGATAAAATATATTTATACCAATATGTACAAAATGAACTTGGAATAGTCGCACTATATATTCAATGTAAAAATGAATTTACAAAGGAAGATAAAAAATGTGTAATTAGAGATTTCAAAAGGTATTACCCAAGGTTTGATATTGAATTATATTTTACAGATCATATTGAAAAAACAAAGGTAGGTAAGTTTAGATACTTAGTCCAGAATGTTAAAATATAACAGATTTAAAAGGTGCACTTGGTCAAATGGAGGTAAATCGATGAAAAATAGAAGTTTTAAAGAGAGTTATATAGGATTAAAACTTAGACAATTTAAACACAAATTATTATACAAATATAAATATCACAGAATGAAAAGTGCTAATAAGCGATATAAAAATTGTAAAGATAAAAAATCTAAGAGGCAAATCAGAGCAGAAATAGCTATTTGTAAAAGGTTCTGGGGATGTTATCCACTTCATTATTTTAGATATGATTTATATAAAAGAGATAAAAAGCTTACCAAAGAAGAATTAATTAATTATATACCAGAATTCTTCTTTTATAACTTATTTTTATCACATCATGATGGGGAGAAATATTCAATATTACTCGGTGACAAAAATATTGCCGAGTTATTATTTAAAAGTGTAAGTATAAAGCAACCATATACTATATGCAAACTAATTAATGGTAAAATTTACACTAGTGATTTAGAAGAAAAAAAATTTTATGAAATTAATCTAGAACTTAAAGAGAAGTTATATAAAAAAATATTCATTAAACCAGTAGATGGTGAAGGTGGATATGGCATAATGATTTTTCATCTAAGCGCGGATAATAAGTATTTAAATAATAATAATGTAGAATTAAGTGAAACGTATTTATTAGATATAGGCAAACAGAATAATTATATAATACAGAAAGGTGTAATACAAGATGAGTGTATTACAAAAATATATCCGAGTTCTGTAAACACATTTAGAATTGCAACTGAAAATATAAAAGGAAAGGTTAGAGTAATATGTGGAGCTTTAAGAATAGGAAGAGAAGGAAATGAAGTTGATAATGCATCGCAAGATGGCATTGTACTTGGAATAGACTGTAATACTGGAAAATGCAGTGATTATGCTAGTACTGAGGAAGGGGAAATTTTTTATAAACATCCAGATTCAAATTTTGTATTTAAAAACCACAAAATTGATAAATGGAACATTATAAAGGATTTTACAATTGAATGTGCATCAAAACTGCCGCAGTTTACGTATTTGGGGTGGGATATAGCATTAACAGAAGAAGGTCCTATTGCAATCGAAACAAATTTAGGCTTTGCCATTGACCTTTTCCAAATTGCGCTAGGAGGTTTGAAAGAAAATTTTAAAATCAATGATCCTAATAAGTATTGGAAAAAACGGGAGGCCAAATTTTGAATAACAACATTATATTACATTTTAGAGATAATTGGAATAATGAAGATAATACTTTTGCAAAAGGTAGAGCATTTATTGAGGGAAAGCTATTTGAGAAGCAAGAGTTAGCAGAATATTTCAACAAACCTAATATTGAAGATTTAGCTCTACTAGCTAATGGATTTTGGGGGCTAGTAAAAAAAACCGATAATTCTATTTTAATTGCAGCTGATAGAATGAGAAGTTATCCATTGTTTTATGGTGTTATTAACAATATTGCATACGTAAGTGATGATGCATATTGGGTAAAGAGCATTGTCTCTGATGATGAATTTGAGATCATTTCAAAAAATGAATTCTTATTAACTGGGTATGTTACGGGATGTGATACATTATATAAAAATGTAAAACAAATTCAAGCAGGAGAAATGATTTATATAGATTTTGATAATGAAAATAATATTAGAGTAAATTCATCAAGATATTATAACTTTAGACATGGCAATTATTTTGAAAATATATCACGAGAACAATTATTGAAGGAGCATGAACTTAAGTTAAATGAATCTGTAAATAGACTTATTGAATATGCAAATGGAAGAACCATAGTAGTGCCGCTGAGCGGGGGGTACGATTCACGACTTGTTGCTACTGTATTAAGAAAGATGAATTATAATAACGTTATAACTTTTACGTTTGGAAAAATAAATAATCCTGAGTGTTTAATTAGCAAGGAAGTGGCAGAAAAATTAAAATATAAATGGATTTTCATCCCATACGACAATGAAAAATCATATGAATGGTATAACTCTGATGAGAGAAAAAACTTTAGTATTTATGGTGACAACTTAAGCACAATATTACCGGATAGAGAATGGCCAGCGGTATTGGAGCTTAAAAAACAAAATTTAATTCCAGAGGATTCCGTTTTTGCTCCTGGACATTCAGGGGATTTTATTTCGGGAGGACACATACCCAAAAATCTATGTAGGGCAAATGTAACTGAAAAACAGTTTATTGAAGAGATTTTAAAAAAACATTATGTGATGTGGAAATGGGATGGGGCTAAGGAAAAATGGATAAGTGATTTTTCTAATAAAATCTTAAAGTGTGCAGAAATTAAATTATTGGATGAAAAAGATTGTTTTTCAAAGGAATATTCTTCAAATGATTTTGCTGCAAATGCTTATGAAAAGTGGAATTGGCAAGAGAATCAAGTTAAAAGAATGGTTAATTCAGTCAAAATTTATGACTTCTTTGGATATGATTACTGGTTACCTTTATGGGATTATGAATATATGAACTTTTGGTGTAAAGTTCCCATAAACTATAGAAACAATAAAAACTTATATGATGAGTATGTTGTAAAAATTTATTCGGAAATTGCTAATATAACTATTGATGAGGCAGAAAAAAGAGAGCCCCCTCTTAATAACGACAGTATTTTTAAAAAAATCTGGAAGAAATTAATTAATTTATTATTAGTTATGTTAGGTAAAAGAAAAAATAAATTATCCATTGAGGAATTAAGGGATGAGGATTGGGAACAGTCTTCTGGAAGATTGACAAAAGAAGTTTATGATAAGTTATTGCCCTATATTGTTGGTAGAAGTTCTTGTTCAACGCTTGAAAGACTAGGTTATATTGATTTTACAAGTAAAGATGTTCCAGAAGCTACAATAGACATGATAAAAAGTCTAAGGGATGGAAAAGTTTAATGATAGTTCAAGTTGGACCATACCCAGAACCTATAGGTGGAGTCTCAATATATATTAAAAGAATGAAGTTGTATTTGGATTTATTAGGTATCACAAATGAAGTTTGGGATTTGAGTAATATAAATAAAGGTATTCAAGGTGTAACTAATATAAGATTTAGATATGTTCCATTTAAGTATTTATTTAGACCCGATATAAAGCTAATTCACTATAATATTTGCGGTATAAGTTACAAGATTTATATGGGCTTTTTTAACAGAATATTCTTTAAAAGAAGAAAAAAAATATTAACAATTCATGGGGAAAGTAAGGACTTATTTGTGCACAAACGGTTGTTTGTGAGTAATCATATTATAATGACAAAATCACTTAATAGTTTTGATGTTATCATATGTGTAAAATCAGGTGATAAAGAATATCTTCGTAAACAAGGTATAAATAAACCTATATATGAGCTGCCAGCATTTATATTTCCAACTGAAGATGAGGAAAGTGAAACAATACCTCAATATATATTAAATTTCATAAACAGTAAAGATTTTATAATATCTGCAAATGCGTCATTAATACAGTTTTATAATAATCAAGATTTATATGGTATAGATATGTGCATTGATCTGATAGAAAGGTTAAATGCACATAGAAAAAACGTAGGTATGGTATTCTGCATACCAGACATTAATAATATTCAATATTTCAATAAGTTAAAAAAATTAATTGAGAACAAGAGAATTGAAAACAATTTCTTATTTGTAAATGAAAAAATGGAGTTATATCCTATTATTAAAAGATCCCAGTTATTTGTTAGGCCTACAAACACCGATGGAGATGCTGTATCTATAAGGGAAGCTTTGCATTATAAAATACCTACAATTGCAAGTGATGTTTGTGCTCGTCCGGAAGGGGCAATATTGTTTAAGACAAGAGATATGGATGACTTATACAATAAAACAGTAGAGGTAATAGAGAATTATGAGAAGGTTAAAGAAAAATTGGAGAATATTAAATTTGAAGACAATGCTGAAAAATTATTAGAAATTTACGAAAAATGTTTAAAATGATAAATTAACAAAGATTAATATTGATATAGGGGTAGGACTAGTTTATGAGTATAAATTCAAAAAAATTATTAAAAGTAAGCTTGGTGTATGCTGCAGGACAAATATTAATTCAGGTAATAAATTTCTTGCTATTGCCAATATATACAAACAAATTAGGTGTAATAGAATATGGTAAAATTTCTACAATAACAGCTTTTACGGGTTTATTAGCTCATTTTTAATTTTATCGATTCAGTCAGGGCTTAGCAGATTTTATAAGGATGAAGTCGACAAAAATAAGATTGTTAATACTGCATTAAACTTTGCATATTTAATTAGTGGAGTTATGTTGATTTTAATGTGTCTCATCGGAAAGCCATTTTCAAAGATGATTTTCAATTTTGGAGATAGCTATAAAATATTAGTTATTATAATTGTAACCTCAATATTAGGTCAAATCACGAGTATTTATACAAGTAAATATAGCATGGAGTATAAAGCATTAAAAGTGTCTGTTATTCAGGTATCACAAATAAGTTTGCAATTTTTAATAATCATTTATTTAGTCTTAAAGGTTAATATGGGACTTATGGGAGTGCTATATGGGCAACTAATAGCTTGCATTGTAGTATTTGTTATTTTAACTTTAATTGAAGTTAGAAACTTTAAGTTTGAGTTAGATAAATTATTATTAAAGAATATGATGATTTTTAGTTTGGGGTTACTACCAGTTAATTTGTCAGGATGGATTTTGACTTTATCTGATAGGTATTTTATTAATCATTACAATGGATTTGGTGATACAGGGGTGTATAATCTTGGATATCAATTTGGTATGCTTATAAATCCACTTTTCATTACTCCTTTTTTAAATTCATTTACAGCTTATAAGTTTGAAACATATAAAAATTCGAATGCAAAAGAAGAATTTAAACTCTTATTTAGAAAATATAGTGTAATAGGATGTTTTATTATGCTTGGTATTTCCATATACAGCAAATTTGGTATTGTTGTTTTTGCGAATAAAGATTTTGGTAATGCCTATAAAGTAGTGCCTCTTATACTATACTCATATTTTTTATATGGGAAAACTGGTTACTATGCCTTGGGATTACAAATCCAAAATAAAACATACAAAATTGGAATCTACATGGGTTATGCCGCTGTATTAAATATTATTTTAAATTTTTTACTTGTGCCAAAATTGGGAATGATAGGTGCAGCTACAGCTACTATTATTTCTTATTTTCTATTGAACTTGATATTCATTAAATCATCCCATAAATATTATAGGTTAGATTTAGACACTAAATATCAACTAAAGGTTCAAGTGGTAACATTAGTTTTGTATGGAATATACTATTTAATATCAATAAGAAATATTGGTATAGCAAAAGAATTTATAATTAATATATTTATAATGTTAACT
>DHIM01000025.1:19191-32913 GCA_002403785.1 Clostridium sp. UBA4746 | reverse complement strand
TATTTATAATGTTAACTTATTTGTATCTATTAATAAAAATCAAATGTATTGATAAAGATTTTGTATTCAACAATACCGTAGGTCTTTTGAAAAAAAAATTAAATAAATTAAAAAATAATATAAAGCGAGGTGGCGCCAATTATGGATAATTATAAATTGAGAAAACTTTATACTATGGCACCATCCAAAATTATTAAAAAAATAATCAAAAAGGTATATCAAATTATAAAAAATAAATTTATCAAATGTATGGATTTAAGAAGAGAAACTCATTTAAATAAAGTGAAATATATAGATTATAGTTATATTGATATTAATGTTATTGATACTTCAAATATTGACACAGTAGCATCAGAATATTTATGTGATATGTACTTAGAACATTCTTTTGATCTACTAGGAAGTGGATATGTTAATGTTACCTATGACATGACTTGTCAAGGTGTTGAAGGTAATATTTACAATGGATCTTTGCATATTAATAATTTTGATATAGAGGGCACATGGCTTAATAAAATACTACTTAAACATCATTTAAAATTTGCTAGAAATATTTGGAATCATATTGATAGAGGATATATTCCTATAGACTGGCAGATGGACTTTAAAAGTGGTTATAGATATTCACAGAAAAAATGGTATTTAGATCAACCTATAGGTAAAAACAAAGGTGTAGATATTAAGGTGCCATGGGAGCTGGGTAGACTTCAGCATTTGCCACAACTTGCTGTATTTGCTATTTTATTTCCAGAAAAAAGAGAAGCCCTTTTAAAGGAATTTAGAAACCAAATATTAGATTTTATTATGGCAAATCCACCGAGAATGGGAGTGGTTTGGAAATGCACCATGGATGTAGGAATAAGGGTATCTAATATGATTATTGCCTTTGATATGTTTAAGCAGCTCGATGAGTTTAATATTTTAGATGAGTTTTTTAATAAAACATTTAATAAGAGTATTTATGAACATGGTCTTTTTATCACGAGTAATCTTGAATGGTATGAAGGTTTTACTGGAAATCACTATTTATCCGATATTTGTGGACTAATATTTGTAGCGGCTTATTTAAAGAGAGATGAGGAAATAGATTCTTGGCTCCAATTTTCAGTTCAAGAAATTATATCGGAGGGTCTCAAGCAGTTTTATGAAGATGGAAGCAATTTTGAAGCATCTACTAGTTATCACAGATTAAGTGGTGAACTTTTAGTATATAGTACTGCACTAATATATGGAATTTTGAAAACTTATAAGAGAAAAGCTTTTATTGAATATAAATCTAATAAAATTAAGAGGCTTTTGCCACTACTTAAACAAAGGTTTGATGTCTTTTCTGATGAGTTTTTCCCAAAAGAATATATTGAAAGACTTTATAGAGCAGCATTATTTACAGTTGATATAACAAAGCAAAATGAAAATATATCTCAAATAGGAGACAATGACAGTGGAAGATTTTTTAAGTTTAGTCCAAATGGAGAATTATTAGAGAATAGCGATGCCATAGAAAAGTATATAAATCTAAGAGAGTATAAATCAATTCGAGATAGATACTTAGATGAAAATATTTTAAATCACGATACTTTTATTTCAGCAGTAAATGGATTATTTGAAGATGAAAAGCTCACCTCTCGAGATAAATTCAATCTTGAAAAAAGTATAATAAAGAGTTTATGCAAAGATAAAAAACTTAAAGTGGAACCCTTTAATTATAAGGTTAATTTATATAAAGGACATTTATGCGATTTGGAATACTCATCTAAAAAGGCAATACAATATAGAGATTATAGCAGTGAAATAATAGACTTTAATAATATGCAACTTAAATGCTATCCTCACTTTGGAATATATATATTTAAATGTGATAATTTCTATTTGTCTGTTATGGCAGGAGAAATAGGTGAAAATGGTAATGGAGGCCTCGTCCACGGTAATAAGGGTGGGCTAACCCATGGTAATATGGGTGGGCACGGTCATAATGATAAGCTTTCCTTTGAACTTAACCTATCGGGTATTGATATTTATATAGATTCAGGAACTTATTTATATACATCATTGCCAGAATTACGAAATGAATTTCGTAGCGTCAAAGCTCATAATATTCCTATAATAGATGGTGAAGAACAATGCTTTTTTACAGGAACTTTTTCAATGGAAAATAAAATTAGGTGTGAGGTTTTAAGATGTAGCAAAGATCACCTAGTTTTGTACCTAACTTACAGAGATACTAAAATATTAAGGAAATTTAAAATAAACAAGGATAAGCTTATTATAATTGATTCTTGTAATAAAGATTTTAATGAAAATTTTAATGAATGTAGAGCTGTTTCGAATGGTTATGGTAAATTAATGAACTCACAAGAAAGAAATATAAAATAACGTGATTAATATTTAAAGGAGAGAAATATGGAACTAAAAGAGCGCTTTTATATATTAAAAAAACGACTAATTTTAGCAATAATAATAACTTTAGTTGCAACATTAAGTGCTGGTATTTTAAGCTGTTTTTTAATTAAACCGCAATATAAGGCAGATATTTCTGTAATAATTGGTAAAACACAATCAGCAAGTAATAATTCTAGTTCAAATTACTATGATGTTATGTTATATCAAACAATGGTCCAAACATATAGCAAATTAACAATATCGAGGACAGTTGCAGAGGATGTAATAAAACAACTAAATTTAAAATCAATGAAGGTTTCAGACTTGTTAGCAATGATAACTGTTACTCCAGAGAAGGATACTCAATTTTTAACGATTACAGTAACGTCACAAGATCCCAAACAAGCAATGATTATTGCCAACCAATTTGCTGAATCATTAAATGATATTAGCATAAAAATCAATAAAATTGATATTGTTATGGTTATCGATGAGGCTGGGCTTCCTACAATAGATGATAGTCCTAAACCAGCTCGTAACATTGCAATGGGCTTTTTTATTGGTATTGTATTTTCTATCGGTTTAGTTTTTTTATTAGATTATTTGGATAACACAATAAAAACAAAAGAAGATGTTGAAACAGCAATTGGACTTCCAGTAATAGGAACAATTTCCTTAGTTAAAATAAAGAACAAGGATGTGACGATATATTGAAAAAAGGTATTTCAGTTAAAAACTTAAAATCACCAGTTGCTGAACAGTTTAGAAATCTTAGAATAAATATAGAATTTTCTTCTCTAGATTATGGAATTAAAAGTATTGTTGTTACATCTAGTATACATGGAGAGGGTAAAAGCACTATTATATCAAATCTTGCAGTTTCAATGGTTAGTAGTGGAAAACGCGTGATTATAGTTGATTGCGATATTAGAAGGCCAACTATTCATAAAGTGTTTTTACGTTCTAATTCCAAAGGACTTACAAGTATATTGGTTAAAAATAAGAAAATTGATGGAAATGTTATTTCTACGAAAATTCCTAATTTATATGTTTTACCAAGTGGACCAACAATACCAAATCCCTCAGAGGTCTTAGGTAGTAAAAACATGAAAGAGTTGTTAATTCAATTATCTAATGATTATGATATGGTATTAATAGATACACCACCTTTATCGTATTTATCAGATGCCCAAATTTTATCAGCATTAGCTCAAGGAACTATAATTGTTACTGCTTATGGGAAATTAGATAAAAATGAATTAATTAGTGCAAAAGAAAAGATTGAAAATGTTGGAGGTAAGATATTAGGAGTTGTAATTAATAAAATACCTAATATTAATAATAGTAACCATAGTGATTACTATAACCGAAAATAAAAAAAATGAGCATAATCACTAAATAAGAATATATATAATTAGTAGAAACAATAAGAAAAAGGTGGCTTAATGAAAAAAAACAAAAATAAGATACCTGTATGGGGAAAGATTGTATTAATTATGACGTTTACGATCCTTGTTATTATAGGCGGAAGTCTTGGATACACATATTATCAACTAAGTAAGGTAAACACTATTAAAATATCTAAGAGTAACGAAGATTTAGGTATTAAGCCTGTGGTTTTGAAGCAGGTAAAGGATAAAAAAATAGAGGCGGGTACAGAAATAATAAATATAGCATTCTTTGGGGTGGATAGAAGATATAAAAACGAACCATCACGCTCTGATTCTATTATGATCTTGACAATAGATGAGTTGCATAAAAAGATAAAGATGAGCTCTATTATGAGAGATACCTATGTAGATATAAAAGATCATGGCAAGACAAAGATAAATCATTCTTATGCATATGGAGGACCGCAACTTGCAATTAGAACATTAAATGAGAATTTTAATCTTGATATTAAAAACTTCGTAACTGTGGATTTTTTTAATTTAGAAAAAATTATAGATGCTCTTGGTGGAGTGAGCATAAATGTTAGAGCAGATGAGATAAGCCTTATTAATGGTTATATGGGAGAGGTTGCGAACCTCGAAAAACAAACATTTAAAGCAGTGACAAAGACAGGTATCCAGAATCTAGATGGAAAACAGGCTGTGGCATATTCTAGAATTAGGTACACTGCAGGGGGCGATTTTGTACGAACAGAAAGACAAAGAACTGTATTAAGTGCATTACTTGTAAAAGTGCAGGGTGTCGGGAAATTAGAATTCCCGTCGATTGTAGCAGAGCTATTGCCAGATACTGAAACAAGTATGACTAGTATGGATATTATAAAGTTAGGTACTGCCATATTTACTAATGATATAAAAACCTTAGATCAGGAACGCTTCCCATTGGACGGTTATAGCACGGGGAAAATGATGGGGGGAGTATGGTATCTAGTTCCAGATATTAAAGCTACTACAAATCAAATTCATAAATATATTTATGAGGATAAAAAACCGGTGGCAAAGTGAGCTTTGTTTTAGAAGCGTGTTTTATAAATAAAATATAATGGTAACTATGGTAATTACTATAGAAATGAACAAAAAATCACATCAATATAAACTAATATCTATAGAATAGACATTTTGAAAAAGTGTTTTAACTATGGATATTTTTTTGTGAATATAAATTGGGATTTAAATCCAACTAATTCATAACATATAAAGTAAATTATTTCAAAAGAATTTGTTAGTTTGATAACAAACATTAAAGTAGCACAAGAGTATATATAATTACATATAATAAATTGTAATGGTTAATTTTTGGATATTAATACTTAGATAGGGATGAGATAATGAACGATAAAATGAAAGTAATGATGACAACTGAAGGTACCTATCCTTTTCACAATGGAGGCGTCAGTACTTGGTGTGATTTATTAATAAATAACTTAGAAAAAGACATCGATTTTGTAGTTTATAGCATAATGATGAATCCTTATGTTACTCAAAAGTTTAATTTACCTAATAATGCAGAATTAATAAAGGTGCCGCTTTGGGGAACTGAGGAGCCAAGTGAGCATTTGAATACGCCTTTCTCTGAAATATATAAATCTAATATGAGGACTACAGATGAAGTAATAAGAGAAAAATTTTTACCTTTATTTGTGGAAATGATTGAAGAAATTTTAAACGATGGAAAAGATTCTGAAAAATTCGGGAGAATTTTATGTGATTTATATAAATATTTTCAAGTATATGAGTACAAAAGGAGTTTTAAATCTGAGATAACTTGGGAAAAGTATAAAGAAATAATTCTTAAATATTCCCAAACAGATAATAGTAAAATCCATTACCCTGGGAGTTATTCTCTTATTAATAGTCTTAGTTGGATATACAGATTTATGACAATACTTAATACCCCAATTCCCTTCGTTGATGTAACTCATTCAGCTGCAGCAGCCTTTTGTGGAATACCATGTGTATTAGCAAAGTTAATGTATGGTGCTCCGTTTATTTTAACGGAGCATGGAGTATATTTGAGAGAACAGTATTTATCTTTATCAAAGAGAGGATATTCTTCTTTTCTTAATACTTTTCTGATAAGGATGATTCACTCTGTAGTAAATTTGAGCTATCATTATGCCGATCAGGTTTCTCCGGTATGTGATTATAATACAAGGTGGGAACAAAGATTTGGTATAACTAGAGATAAAATTAATGTAATTTATAATGGCGTAGATGAAAGCTTTTTGGTTAATAAAGGGAATGAGAGCAAAAGAACAAATCCTACAGTGGTATCAGTAGCACGAATAGATCCTCTTAAAGATATAATTACATTATTAAATGCAGCTGCACTTGTAAAAAAAGAAATTCCTAATGTTAAGTTTGTTGTATATGGGTCTATATCAGTTCAGGAATATTATGAAGAATGTATTAAAGTTAAAGAACAGTTGAGGCTCGGCGATAGTTTTATTTTTATGGGGCATACAACGGATGTTTCAAAGGCATACCATTCTGGAGATATTGTTGTACTATCCAGCATATCAGAGGCATTCCCATATTCAGTAGTTAAGGCTATGATGTTTTAAAAAAAATAATGGGGGGGTATCTATGAAGGTAATGGTAACTGGTGGGGCAGGATTTATTGGATCTCATATTGTAGATTTATTAATAGAAAACGGACATGAAGTTATAGTTGTTGATAGTCTTGTACATGGGAAAAAAGAAAATATAAATAAACAGGCCAAATTTTATTGTAAAGATATATGTAATTATAATATTGGCGAAGTATTTAAAATAGAAAAACCAGAAATTGTAATTCATGAAGCAGCTCAAATAAATGTTTCAAAATCTATAGATAATCCAATTTTTGATGCTAATATTAATATTATTGGTACTTTAAATATATTAGAATGTTGCAAAAGATTTGGTGTAAAAAAAATAATATATCCTTCTTCGGCAGCTAGTTTTGGAGAACCTGAATATCTACCCATGGATGAAAAGCATCCCTTAAAAATGATATCTGGGTATGGGGTTTCCAAACATACTGTGGAACACTATTTAGATGTTTATAAAAAGTTATATGAACTAGATTATGTTGTACTTAGATATGCAAATGTTTATGGCCCAAGGCAAGACTCTACGGGTGATGGTGGAATAGTATCAATTTTCGCAGAAAAAATGATCCGTGATGAGTCGCCATTTATTTTTGGAGATGGCACTAATACAAGAGACTTTGTGTTTGTAAAAGATGTTGCTAAGGCGAATTATATGGCAATGCTAACAGACAATGTAGGCATTTATAATGTAAGTACTAATACTAAAATATCTATAAATGAGTTATTTAAACATTTAAATGATATGCTAAGCAAAAACTTGAAACCTATATATACAACTGATCGGATCGGGGATATAATGCACAGTTATATGAGTTTCGAAAAAATCTATGAAGATTTGGGTTGGAAACCAGCTTATGATATAGTTACTGGATTAACAGAAACAATAGAGTACTATAGCTTATAATAAAAGGCTAATTACCTAGCGTTACTTTAATATATATTGGAATTAATGATGATATAAAAGATAAGAGTATAGATGATTTTCATTTATAGTAAAAGGTTATACCTTCTAATCGAATTCAGCGAATTAGAAGGTATAATTATTTTTTGCTTATGTAAAACTTAAAGGAATATGTCTATTTAATATAGAAATGTAAGTATATAAGCTAATGATGATATTCCAAGGCTTAGATAGTAAATATTTTTAAATGCACTGTTTTGCAAAAAATAAGTTATAGGAAAGCATGCTATATGTCCAAAAATGTTAAATAAATATTGTGAAAAGTCTAAAATTATGAGATGAATTATAGGAGAGATAAAGATGAAGAAGCAATTTATACCTTTAGTTATAGTGCTAGTCGTTTCTATGTGTATAATTTCAGAATATACCGGAGAAAAAGAAATTATATTCCCGGAGATTGCGGCTCTTGCCATTGGTGTTTGGGTTATGAAAAAATCAGCTTGGGGAAATAATAGCTTTCACTTTTGGATATCTCCAACTATTGCGGCTTTGACCGGATTGGTTATAACGAGATTTTTACCCTACCCACCATTTTTAATGATTGCGGTCGCATTTGTCCTTGTTGTTTTACAGTTGAAAATCATAGGCTCAGAAGTGTCTCCGTCCTTTTCAGCGGCGATTCTTCCAATTCTCATGCATACTCAAAGTTGGTATTATCCTTTGTCTGTATGCATCCTTACAGGGGTAATTGCCTTTGGCAAAAAAATAATAGATAATTGTGACCCAAAAAGGAATACCGGTAACAGGTATACGGAAACTCTCAACGAAAAAGGAGAAGTTAACCTCAACCAAAAGGAATTGATAAACTGGGTTAAGTTGTTAATGAGTATACTGATGGTTTCAGCAGTTGCTTTATATTTCCATTGGAACTACATTATTGCACCGCCTTTGATAGTTGCTTTTGTGGAACTTGCTAAACCAAATGGGAAATTACATTTAAAGACGGGGCTAGTATTTATATTACTGGTGTTTGCAGCTTTTTCAGGAGTTATATGGCTATACTTCATCTATTATTTTTTACATTGGCCCATTTGGATTTCAGCTGTAGTGTCTATGGTATGTATTTTGCTTGTTTTCCATTTTTTACGATTTTCATTTCCACCTGCAGCAGCTATTACTTTGTTGCCGATGATTATACCAGTTAATAATTTATGGACATATCCAGGGCAGGTTATAGCTGGGAGTGTTATATTTTTACTGATTAATTTATCTTGGTTTAAAAAACTTCCAGTATCAAAATGGAAGGGGTATCACGGCATGGATAAGGATAAAAATAACTAACAGTAATTGAATGGATGAAATGTTTAATTTGTGTTATTGATAATTTGTTGCTATAATTTGTAATTGCTTATGATATACTTATATTAAGTTAATAAACAATTGGGAAAATAACACTAGTTATAATTTATAAGAATTAAGCAGGTTATGATTTTTGTTATTTATTTGATATAAATTAAAGGTGGTATCTTTTTCATGGTCATAAAGTGAAGGAGGGGTTTTTATGTTAAATAATTATAAAATAAGTAAAATATTATTGGCGTTAGCTTTAGCGATGAGTATAACAGCTTCGACTATTGGGCCTTTAGTACAAGCGGCTCAAACTGGTTCGACAAGTAAATCTACTAAATCACCACTGTATACTGTAACAACTATTACTGCGTTTAGAGCTAGGGTAGCTTATGCACTTGCGCATAGAGAGGATACTCTCAATATAAGTTATAAGGGATCTGAAACTATTCCAAACTACAGTGCGTTTTTGCTTGAAGTAATAACAACAGCTGCAAAAACAGCAGGCAGTGATTACGAGAAAAATCTACTAAAGGGTTATCATTATGATGGAGCTTCGACACCGACTTCAGCTAATAAACATTTCTCTTTAACTTACGGATTTAATTATACAGAGACCGCAAAGCAAGTAGCTGATGTAAAAGTAAAAGTTAAAGAGGTCTTAAGTCAAATAATAATACCAAGTATGACTGAGGGACAAAGAGTAAAGGCTATAAATGCATATATTTGTAAGAAGGTAGCTTATGATATTTCTTACAATAATAAAAATAACACAGCATATGCAGCACTACTCGGAAGTGGGAAAAGCAAATGCATGGGTTATTCTTTACTAGCTTACAGAATGCTTACAGACGCAGGTGTAGAGTCCAGAATAGTTATTGGATTTGCTGGTGGTAATCATGCTTGGAATATGGTAAAAGTGGCAGAAAAGTGGTATCACCTAGACACAACTTGGAATGATCCATTACCAGACATAAGTGGAAGAGTATTTGTAAACTATTCTTTGCGTAGTGATGCTCAAATAAAGCCTAGTCATGTTTGGAATAATGAATTGTATCCAGTTGCTGCTAAGTCATATATTGAGTCTAATGATGTAGTTGTCCCTAAATTATCATTATCACCTTCTCGGCCCGTAGTAGCCACAGTTGCTAAAAGTGCATCAGTAGTGGCACGTAATATGTCAGTTTCAAAAGGTCGATTATACGTAAAAGGACTGATAAAAGGAGATATAATTACTGTGTATACAGCTAATCCAGTTGCAACAAAAGGCGTCAAAGCAATATCAAGAGTAACAGTGAAAAAGGGATATTCATCTTTATGGGTTATAACCAAAACAAGTGCTAAGTATCTTTACGTCACTAGGAAATCGGTGAATAAACTACAATCATCTGCAATATCAATAAGGAATAAGTAGGAGAAGGCAATAATGCATAGGAGCATTATAATTAATTTATCATATTTTACAAAAAGTTATCACAGTTATAACAAATATTACCAAATTATGGTATAATGGAAGAAGCAAGCAGCTTAGTAGGAGGGACAAGATGAAATTAATTTGTAAGTGTGGTAATGTAGAAGATATAAAAACTGATAAGACAATTGAAAAATATGAATTTAAAACCTGTGAGGAGCCTACTTTAATATTAGTTTGCAAGAACTGTAATGAAGTAGTATTTATAAATTAAAGAGCGCAATGGACGAAACGTAAGTATTGATTTGATGATAAATTAAAAAGTTGCAGGCAAAAAAAGAAGTCTAACATTAATAATGTAAGACTTCTTTTTTATTTGCCTGCTTTTTCTATGGAATCAGCAAGACATTCATCAATAACATCTTTACTAATTATATTTACATTTTTATTACTCATTAAATTCACTCCCTTCGTCTTATATAAATAATAACATCTTATTGTTAAAGGAATATTAATTTCACATTAAGATTCAGAAAACTTTTAATGATGTCTCTTAAATAGTATTAGTTTACCTGGCAAATGCCATGGTTATTGCTTGATTATACAAGAGTAGTATTATTTGATGTGTTATAAATAAAATTTATAACACTATAAATAATCTATATTTCTTATAGAAAAAATATAAATGTATAATAAAGTTAAAGATAAAAGAAAGGCGTTTTAATTATGAATAATAGTTCGCAGAAATCACTAGTATCAAATATGTACATAAAAATATTTGCAGCTATTATTGTAGGTGCTATAATATGGGTTATTCCTATTCTATTAGGGGTAAAGCTAGTTGCATGGCATATGTTAGCAATTTTCATTGCAACAATTCTAGGATGAATATTAAAGCCTCTGCCTATTGGAGGAGTAGCTATAATAGGTCTAACAATTTCTACGTTGGTAGGTACAACGGATATAAATACTTATCTTTCTGGTTTCAGTGAGAGCAGCATTTGGCTTATAGTTATTGCATTCTTTATTTCAAGAGGTTTTATAAAAACGGGATTAGGTAAAAGAATTGCATATAAATTTAATGTTTTTGACCGCAATGGCTGCTAATCCACTTTACTTTATAATATGGTTTGGAGTCGGTTCTATATGGTGGAAAATCATAGGCGTGTATTAATATATCCATATATATAAAACAAGTAAAATTAATTCGTGTACAAAATGGTACACTAGATATTAAAGGAGTGTTAGGAATGATAAATTTAAAAGGTCAAGAATTATTAAGAAATCCTTTTTTTAACAAAGGAACTGCTTTTACAGAAGATGAAAGAAAAAAGTATGAACTTACAGGATTATTACCAAACGCTGTACGAACTATTGAGCAGCAAGAACAGATAATTTATCAAAGAACTAAAAATTTTGAAGATAAATTAGAAAAACGTAATTATCTTATGAATTTATATGATACTAATAAAACGCTTTTCTGCTACGTTATAGGTAAACATATTACGGAATTTCTTCCTATAATATATACTCCAACTATAGGTGACGCAGTAATAAACTACTCAAAAATCTATGATACTCCAAAGGATGCTGTTTTTCTTTCAATGGATCATCCTGATGATATTAAAAAATCTATAGAGAATTCTTTAAAAGATCTTGATGAAATAAAAATGATTGTTGTTACCGATGGTGAAGGAGTACTTGGAATAGGTGATTGGGGTGTCCAGGGAGTTGACATAGCTATAGGAAAACTTGCCGTATATACAGTAGCTGCAGGTGTTAATCCTAAAAATGTTCTTCCTATAGTAATAGATTCTGGAACAAATAACGAGACACTTTTAAATGATCCGCTCTATATAGGAAATAAACACAAAAGAGTTACTGGAGAAAAATACTATGATTTTATAGATGAATTTGTGAAAATATCTATTGATCTATTTCCTGAAGTACTTCTTCATTGGGAAGACCTTGGGCGTGGAAACGCAAGTGCTATTCTTGAAAAATACAGATCAAAAATTTGTACATTTAACGATGATATACAGGGAACTGGAGTTATGATGGTGTCAGCAATGAGTGCAATTGCTGAAGTAACTGGTATACCAATTAAAGATCACAAAATATTAGTTTTTGGTGGTGGTACTGCGGGTGTTGGTGTATCAGATCAGATATTTCTTGAAAAAATACAAAGTGGATTAACTTATGAAAAAGCAATAAAGCAGTTCTATCTTGTTGACCGTTTTGGTCTTATTACTGAAGATATGGATAATCTTACTGAGGGTCAAAAGAAATATGCAAGAGCAAAAGGGGAATTTGCAAAACCACTTACAGATCTTGCAGATATAATTGCGGTTGTTAAACCCACAGTGCTTATTGGGACTTCTGGAGTATACGGTGCTTTCACAGAAAAAGCCATAAGAAAAATGGCAGAGTTAAATGAAAAACCTGCTATTATGCCTATTTCAAATCCCACGAAACTTGCGGAAGCAAAAGCTACGGACTTAATAAATTGGACAGATGGTCGCGCATTGGTAGTAACTGGAAGTCCGTCTGAACCAATAGAACATAATGGGATAACATATACTATTGGTCAGGCTAATAATGCACTTTTGTACCCTGGTTTAGGTCTAGGTATAATAGTTGCAAAAGCTAAAACTGTATCCGATGGAATGTTATCTGCAGCTGCTCACGGTATTGCTTCTCTTCAAGACTTTTCAAAGACTGGAGCTGCAATTTTACCATCAGTTGAAAAACTTAGAGAAGCATCAAAACTTGTGGCAATAGCTGTGGTGAAGCAAGCAATTAAAGAGGGGTTAAATCGCATAGAGATTAAAGATGCTAAAAAGGCAGTGGAAGATAATATATGGGATCCAATTTATAAATAAGATTTACTAAATTACTATAGAAATTATTTCTATAGTAATTTTTAATTTGGCACATTATTTGCTTATTATAAATTAATAGTGTATGCTCGTTTATTAAGGAGTAGTGATAAATGAATATAAGAGATTTAGAATATTTTTATTATTTATGTCAAAATAAAAATTTCACAAAAACTGCAAAAATACTTTTTGTTTCGCAGCCTTCAATAACAATGGCACTACATAGAATTGAAAAAGAACTAGGAGAAACACTTGTAATTAGAAATCAGTCTAAAGAACAACTTTCATTAACTGAAGCTGGGGAAATCCTTAAAAAACGAGCATACAATGTACTCAATGAAATAAAAGAAGCAAAACTAGAAATATCAAGAATAAGTGGAGCAAAAATAAAATTGGGGGTACCGCCAATGATTGGTGCTTACTTTTTTTCGCCATTTATGAAGAAGTTAGATATAAGTGGTCTTGTTGAAGATATTGAACTTGTTGAAACAGGTTCCGCAGATATGAAAAAGTTACTAGTTTCTGGTGAGGTTGATATTGCATTAATAGGTTCAATTGCTCCTATAAAGGATAATATGATTAAAGCTACTATTTTAAAAACAGATCAATTTGTGGTTTGTACAAATAATAGTAATCAAATTTCAAAAAAAAATGAAGTCAATTTTAATGAGCTTCAAGATGAGCGGTTTATTGTCTTAGGCGATTCATATATTCATAATAAAGTATTAAAAAGTCTTTGTTTAAAGAAGGGTGTTTCCAC
>DHIM01000025.1:14718-18928 GCA_002403785.1 Clostridium sp. UBA4746 | reverse complement strand
TCTGGACTTGGTATAGGAATAATGATAAACATGGCAGTGGAAAATATGGAATCTATAAAAACAGTACCTCTAGTTCCTACTATAAATTTTTACATATCTATTGCTGTAAAAAAAGAACATTATATGACTACAGAGGAAGAAGAGATAATGAGAATAATGATTAGTAGCTGAGGTAAAACTTGACTACTATTTTTTTTGCTTATTTCTTCACATTAGTTTTTGCAATATTCTGATAATAATCACATCTAACTTTAATAAAATTTTGTATAATTATATGCATAAATGAAAAATAGTTAGAGCAATTACAAATAAATCGAATATTAATGATAGTACAGATAATAAATCAGCAACACATAGAAATGTAAATTATAAATAAGGAGGTATTACTAATGGGTAAAATAATTGACTGGAAAAAGGAATATGAAGTTTGCACTGAAGATATTGAAACCATTGAAACCATTGAAAAAGATTCTTTGTCAGTTATTCATCAATTCGTTGAATCCTTTTATAGGGACGAGGAAGAAGGAAAAGGAGAAATACACCCTTATGAAACAAATGGTTTTGAAGTAGGTTTAATTTCATATCTTAACCTTTTAGAAAAGGGTTTACTACCGTATTCTATTAAAAATATTAACGTTCTCGCTGTTAAAAAATTTGAAAGACTTACTAAGTTATTTCCAGAAGTTGCTATTCCTCAAGAGTTCTACATTGGATTTCTGAAAGGGTTTTGTAGTGTTTATAAAAAATATATGAATTAATTAATTCATTCATTGAGGGTGTAAGAAAGATGATAACTATAACTAATTTATAAGAAATGGTGCTAAAATATCACAACGTATATTTATATATATAGATAAAAATATTGATTATTAACTAATTCTGAACAAAGGGATAACATGCTCTTTACAATGAACTATTATAATAATTATAATAGCTACAATTTTAGTTTTATTAATTAATAAATTTTACAAAAGATTAAAAACCTAAATTAACAAAGGAGGAATCTAATGATTACAGGTTTACCAGAAGAAGTTTTACTCGAGGTACTTGTAAGGAGGGGTAAATATACAATAGACGATGAAGTTTTTGAAGAAGCAAGAAGATTATATGATGAAAAGATTGTTGAGAGGCATAAAAAGCAAAAGGCGAAAAAAGATAAATATGAAAGTATTTGAGTTTAAGCGGAAGAGATGTGGGTTTTACTTTGAAAAGAAATAAAAAGAAAATTGAAGTTAAATAAAAAACAAGTCTTACAATATTAATGTTAGACTTGTTTTTTATTTGCTAACTTTTTCTATGGAATCAGTAAGACACTCATCAATGACATTTTTACTACTTATAAAATAGTCACATTAGCATAATAGCTGTGTTATACTATTTTATATAAAATAAGCAAAATAAGAAAATGTTTTGACTTATTGACTTATTGACTTATTGACTTATTGACTTATTGACTTATTGTGTACTCTAAGGTGCAATAATACTATGTTCTTTAAAGGAGGAGTTATAATGTTATACAGAAAGTTTGGAAAGACAAATGAAATGGTTTCAACTTTGGGGTTTGGATGTATGAGGCTTCCACTTATGCCAGGAGGGGATCCATCTAAAATAGATTACGATAAAGCAATAAAGCTCGTTCGTTATGCAATTGATCAGGGAGTTAATTATATAGATACTGCCTATCCTTACCATGGAACAGGTATGGAGAAGGGGGGAGCAAGTGAACCGTTTGTAGCAAAAGTATTGAAAGATGGATACAGAGAGAAAGTTAAACTTGCTACAAAACTTCCTAGTTGGCTCATAAAAACAAGAGATGACATGGACAAATACTTAAATGAGCAATTACAGAGACTTGAGACCGATTCTATAGATTTCTACTTAGTTCATGCTCTTAATGCTAAAGTGTGGGATACGCTAAAAGAAGCTGGCATTTCTGAATTTTTAGATCAAGCTATAAAAGATGGAAGAATAAAGCACGCAGGATTTTCATTCCATGATAAACTTGATCTTTTTAAAGAAATAGTAGATTATTATGATTGGTCATTTTGCCAAATTCAATACAACTATCTAGATGAGAATTTTCAGGCTGGTACAGAAGGCTTAAAGTATGCGGCACAAAGAGGTCTAGGAATTACAATTATGGAACCACTTAGAGGAGGAAAGCTCGCATCTAATCTTCCAGCAGAGGCTATTAATGTTTTTGATAAAACAGATATAAAAAGAACACCAGTTGATTGGGCTTTAAGTTGGGTATGGAACCATTCAGAAGTGTCTGTTGTTTTAAGTGGAATGAATGAAATGAATCAAATTAAAGAAAATTTAAAAACAGCAAGCAAAACGAAAGTAAATTCATTAACAGAAAAAGAATTAAACATAATTGCCGAGGTTAAAACAATTATTAAGGAAAAAGTGAAAGTTAATTGTACAGCTTGTGAGTACTGCATGCCATGTCCATCAGGTGTAAATATTCCTGGATGTTTCACTTTTTATAATAATTATTATATGTTTGGTAAAGAGGAAAATTATGACAGATTTCTTACAACTAAGCAAAAGGCATCGAATTGCGTAGAGTGTGGTAAATGTGAAACTCATTGTCCGCAAGGTATTTCAATCCGTGCGGAATTAAAAAACGTTAAAGCAGTATTTGAATAGGATTTAAGCTGAATGGCATTTAAGTAAAAGGTTATACTAAAATATATAATTAGCTATACACAAAATAATGTGTATAGCTAATTATTTTTATGTAGTTATTTTAAAATATTCAACAGTGAGGTTGAAGGTAAGTGAAATAGTATAGAAAAACTAATTTTGAGTATGGAATGAATAATGGATATAAAAATAAAGGAATTTAATGAAAATCGCAGAATTAATTAAAACAATGAATTTTATACAAATAATGGAGGAACGCAAAATATGAGAAGAATAATATTAGTAGTATTAAGTGGTTTTATTATAATATCTTCAATTTTTATCATATCAAGTGGAAATAGTAAAAAAAGTAGTCAAACAACTACAACAAAAAATGAAAAAAGATTATTTACTGCGATACAGAATAATGATATCGAATCTGTAAAAAAGTTAATTTTAGAGGGTGTAAATATTAATTCTAAAGATGAGTTAGGATTCACTCCAATTTCGCAATCAATTAAAATGAAAAATTTAGAGTTAACAAAGTATTTTATAAGTGAAAGAGCAGATATAAATACTACAGTTAAGTCTGAAAAAATATGTTTAATACTTGCAGTATCTACGAACAAAATTGACTTTGTTAATTTGGTATTACCAAAAATTAAAGATATTAATGCTAAAGATAATGCTGGGGAAACAGCATTGGAAGAAGCAGTTAAAACTGATAATAAAGGTATAGTGGAACTTTTGATTAATAAAGGGGCAGATTTAAATACTATGGATACTCAAAAGAGTACCCCTTTATCAGTTATTAAAAGTGAATCAATGATGAATTTGTTATTAAGCAAGGGGGCTAATGCGGATACTATGGTTTTTGCGGGGGATGGTGAAACCGATGAAACAGCTATAGAGGTAGCAAAATATATCGTGGCGATTTTACCTAATTAATATAGTATAGTAGTTAATGAAAATTTTATTCGTTGGGATGTTAATAGTAACAATAGTACATTATTTCTTAATAAAAAATAGATTTTAACATTTATTTGTTAGAGTAGTTTTTAACATTTTTATTGGAGTGGCATAGAATAAAGAAGAATATGAAATTTTTAAGAAAGGTAGGTACTTATGTATGCCAGTGTTGCCAATATTAAAATTAGGATCAGTAGGACCATATGTAAAAAGACTTCAAATGAATTTAAATGGGTTAAGCCTTAATTACAATAATTTTGTAAGTAATGGTGTATTTGATATAAAAACAAGGAATGTAGTGCAAAATCTTCAGGACAGGTTTAAATTAAAAAGGGACGGAATTGTGGGACCTGATACATGGAATGTTCTTATTGAAAATGTTAGATTAATACAAAGGCAGCTAATGTTGAGAGGTTATAATCCTGGATACTCTGATGGATGGTTTGGTCCTGTTACAACAAATACAGTAAGAAGATTCCAAAGAGATAATAAGTTATATCAGGATGGCATTGTCAATCCAAGGACAAGGCAAAGGTTATTTAATCCATTTCCAAAGAATAATCTTGAATATAATCCAAGCTCAAATTCTATAAATTCGTTAAACCCACATGTT
>DHIM01000025.1:7422-14541 GCA_002403785.1 Clostridium sp. UBA4746 | reverse complement strand
CCCAAGGTAGAACTATCCCAGGAAGTGTAGTTACTAACGCTAAAGGTGGTGACTCATATCATAACTGGGGATTAGCCTTTGATGCATCGCCTTATGAAAATGGTAAAATATCAAATGATATAAATAAGTATAAAAAGATGGGACAGCTGGGACAGCAAGTTGGACTTGAGTGGGGTGGAACTTTTATAAGCATTGTAGATTTGCCGCACTTTCAATATACCTTTGGTTTGAATACCTGGAGCCTTCTTAACGGAATAAGACCGCCAAGTTAGCCTATTTAGAACACTTTAGTGTTTAAGGTTAGAATGCACTACAGAAATCATGGGGTGAATCTTTTTCAAATATTAGAAGGTTTAATTGATATCATAGAGTATCACTTCAAGTAAGCACTGACATAATTGTTGGTGTTATTTTTTGGTAAAAGTAATATTACTGGAGCTTTACTTTAAGCTATAACTTTAATATTAAAATGGCAATGTGCTAATAACCATATTTGTGCTATACTGTAATCTGTATTTTATAATGTATACACAATAAATTAAAGTAATGGAGAGATGAAAGTTGAAACATAAAGGATTTTTAATTTTATTTATTTTATTTTTAGCATTTTCTACGAGTTCAAAGATTTTTGCTGCTGAGAGCAAGGGCACTACTAATTTACCAACAATATATGGGAAAGCAGCTATCACTGTAGATGTTGCAACTGGCGAAATAATTTATGCGAAAAATGTAGATAAACAAATGTACCCAGCGAGCACAACAAAACTAATGACCGCACTTTTGCTCGCTGAGAATAAGGGGAAAACTGATCAACTAAAATATACGCAAAGTGCAAAATCTCAGCCTGCGGATTCATTAAATATTAATTATCATGCAATCGGACTTGATGAAACCATGTCAAGTGATGACGTAATGGATGGTTTGTTACTGTTTTCAGCAAATGATGCGGCCTATATGATTGCAGACAACGTTTCAGGAAATTCTACAAACTTTATGAAAATGATGAATGATAAGGCAGCCAAATTGAAAATGACGGGAACTCATTTTGTAACTCCAAATGGGCTTCATCGTCCAAATCATTATAGTACCCCTTATGATATGAGTATATTGGCTAGAGTTGCATTTTTAAACCCATGGGTAAAAGAGTCAATGAATAAAAAGCAAAATACTATATCAACATCAAAAGGTACAACGTTTAAAATTGAGAATAGCAACAAACTTCTTGGAGCCGATGGTTGTATTGCTGGAAAAACAGGGTATACTTCAAAGGCTGGGAGATGCCTTGTAGCCTTTTATGTGAGAAATGGTAGGGAAGTTATGGGAGTTGTTATGGGATCAGTTCTTGATGCCAAGGATATTTATGTTTTCAATGACATGGAAAAAATAATTAATTATAGTTACTATTTACAGCCAACAGTATTACATGCAAACAATTCTGTTATAAAAACCGAAATATTAAAATACAAACCGCTTGGTTTCTTTGGTCCAGAGAAAACTGTTAGTGTACCACTGGTAGCTAAAGAGGACGTTAGCTATTATAACAACGAAGCAAACAAAATATATTTGCAGGAAAATATAAACTTAGCCAGTATTGACCTTTATAGTATTAAAGGGAACAAGAGCATTGGAACCTTGATATTAACTGAAAAGGGGAAAGTTAAAACTTACAAGCTTTATTCAAGGGTCTCGAAAGGAACTTTAATAAAAAATGATATACCTATATATCTTATGGCTGCTGGAATAGTTATTTTATTTTTAATAGGAATAGCGGTTATAATAAGAACAATTAATTTTAATAAGAGAAAAAGAAGTAGGAGTAAATTTAAAAGGGATTTTTCAAAGTAGAATGTAATTATTGCACTTGTAGTATATAATACATATATAAAAGATATAAATACCCAGTAAATAAATATAAGGGCCTATATCTAAACTCTCAAAATGCTATATCTTCTTAGTATCCCCCCTTAAGTAGACACGAAACTAAAAAGTAGTGTCTACTTAAGGGGGTTTTGTTATGGGAAAAAATTAATAAAGAAATTCGAATGATATTACAAATTATACATTAAGTGTTAATGGTACATAGACCCCACGATGACAATGCATAGAGCTATTGGCTAATTTGTTTACAAATTGTTCAATGCTTCGGCACGGTATAGACATGCTATGGATATATAATAATTCTTGTGTAAAGATATTAAATATGTATATGAGTAAACTTATAGAAATATTTTTTACAATAACCAAGTTATTATTTATTAGTATAAGGAGGGATACTCTTAATGTTTAAAGAAATCATTTGTACAAATGAAAATAAGCTACTGAAATTTTCAAGGCTAATTGAAAAATATTATTATATATCATTTGGAATTTCCTTTTTAATTCTGGCAATTTTAAATTGGTTTTTTCATATGATATTGGTTCAATATACAGGTTATATTTTCTTGATTTCTTTTACAAGCTTTACAGCAGTAAATGAAATACGTAGAGATGTAAATAAAGTCAAATTTTTAACTATTGCTATACCATATATCATTTTTATTTTCACTATTTTTATTTTTGGTAATAATATTTGGCACTATGTATTAAAATGGGAAATGAATAGGGCAATTACTTTTAATCTTAATAGCCTATTTACTAAGATACCTTTTAATGATGCCTCTTTTACAAGAATATTCAAAGCTGCTTGGTTTACATCATATATGAAGATAGTCTATAGTAATGGATTTGCATTGTCAGTTCTGATTCCATTTTATAGAGCGGCGCTATCAATTGATTTTAAAAAGATGCTGAGATATACTTTGTCAGCTCATATATTTCAAGTTTTATTTATTACTCCATTTTATGTTATTTTTTATATCCAAAATGTTTGGTTCGTTTATGGGCATGCGGACCCTCTTGCACGTAATATGTCCCATGCTGAGGCAGCGCAAAGTACTTTGAATGGTTTCCCATCAATGCATACATCCATAGCTTTTGCCATGTTTCTTTTAGTAATTCGAGAACGTAATACTATATTCAAATGGGTTTGGGGATTTTTCTGTTTAAGTGTAATTTATTCCACAATGTACTTAGAAATTCATTGGGTTGTAGATGTAATAGCAGGTTTGATATTTGGATTTTTAATTGTGAAGTTGGTAGATTTCGTGTTGTCTAAAGCAAATAATGTATTTTCTCGTAAATTTAATAATGACGTACAAAGCACGTATTATTGAACGCGTTGCATAATGTATTATAAGACTTTTGATCAATTAATTTTTCACATAACAATAGACTGCACTGTGCTAAGTACAGTCTTAATTTTATAAATTTTTTAAGATCTTCTGGAACTAAACATTTGATTGATTAAAGGAATATCTGATATAAAGCAACAAGAAGTAGCACGATACCAGGTATTATAGATAACCTTCCATTGATCTTTTTTGAAAATCCTTTGAGAGCTAAAAAGTTACCGCTTAGAAGCGCAATAACTTCGGCAACTTCCAACACACATACTGTTAAAATAATTGGGAAACCTGCCACTGCTAAACCTAAAGCTTGTGCGAAGTCATCAACCCCTAATCCAAGACCAACTAAATAGGTTTCCAAGAAACTTACTGATTTTGAATCGCTTGGAGAAAGGGGATTATTCTTTGCTAATTCAGAATAGTCATCTTTTTGTTTCCACCCATTGTAAATCATTTTACACCCTATGACCCCTAATATAATTACACTTAACCAGGTAGTTATATAATCGGGCATGGAGGTGAAAATAAATTTACCTAGCAGCATTACACCATAAGTGGATGTTGCAGATCCTAATACCAATATCATCAAGGATTTAAACGATAAGCGAGTTTTAAATAGGCCATAGGATACACCAACTGAAAAATCATCAACACTTAGTGTTAAAGCTAAAAAAAACAGTGCCAAAAATGTCATTAAAGATTTAACAATCATCACAAATTCACCTCCATATTACCCATATATTGTTCACTTCACATCTTCTGTTTGTATATATTATGAAAATAATAGATGAGTGTGATATAAAATATAAATAATTATATGTAAAATTGTTCATATAATTATTTGAATAAAATTGTGCACTATTTTTACTTGTGATAATAGTATATATAAGATAGATGATTAAGAAGTTAAAAATGAATGGGGGAAGTTAAATGTTAATTGAGAGGGAGGAAATCATATCTGCTACAGAAATGGTTAAAAACTTCGCACACTGCAGAGAAAAAGCAAAACAATATTCTAAAGTAATTATTTTTAAAAACAATAAGCCGGATTTGGCTCTAGTGGATATAGACGAATTTGAGAAAATGATAAATACAATTGAATTATTAGAAAATTTATTAGTAACAAACATGGATGAAGATAGAGCTAAAGACGATAAGGGAGTCAATGAACATATAGTTGAGTAATACTACAAAAAACCATTCAATAATATATTGAATGGTTTTTTAGCAAATAATCCTTACAGAATCAAAGCATCTATATTATTTTATAGGTGTTTTTTTGTGTTGATTTAGGTGCTTAAACTTATTAATTTATCAAGGATTCTTTAGGTCAGTGTAAGTAATGTTACTCAAATCTTATGGTGTTTTTAAGCAGTTGCCATCTCATGTTTTTCTATATGCAGAGTTTGACGAAAGTTGCGAGTGAAATATAGTCCTAAACACATTATAATTGAAGGAAAGTTATGGATAGTTGTAGAAATGTAAATGTAATAAAGATTAGATAGAGTGATGCAATGATTAATAATATAATTAAAGCCATCATTTAAATAATTAAACAAAAGGAGATATGCATTATGAAAAATATAATGCCGAGTATAAATTTGGATTATAAGAATGATGATGTTGATAAAAGTAAATATATAGGGGGATATGATTTAGAAAAAAAATTGAATAAAAGAATTATACAACTTGAAAGAGAGTTGCAGTATACCAAGGAATGCCTCCAAACATCAAATGAGGAACATCTTGTTTACAATGAAGAACTACTGAGTACAAACGAAGAATATCAAGCAGTAAATGATGAATTACTAAAAATCAACACCCAGTATCAATATAAAAATCAAGAATTAGATGATCTATACAATGATATGACAAACTATTTAGACAGTGCAGATATTGGAACTATTTTTCTTGATGAAAATCTTTGTATAAGAAAGTTTACACCTAGCATTACTAAAGAGATAAACCTTAAGGCGCAGGATATTGGGCGTCCAATGCATCACATATCCAATAATCTGATTAATGATGAATTAAATATGTGTGCAAGTGAAGTATTGAACAGTCATATGTCGTCTGAGAAGGAAATTCAAATTAAAAATGGAAGCTGGTATTTATTGAAATGCGCTCCATACTGCACATTGGAGAATTCAATTAAAGGAGTCGTCTTATCTCTTGTGGATATAACCAGAAGTAAGCATGCTGAAATAGAGATGTTTAGAAGCCAGGATAGGTATAGGCAGTTGGTTGAAAATTCCCCTTATTCCATCTTTATCATACAGAATGGCAAGTTCTGCTTTTCAAATTTAGCAGGACTAAAATTACTAAACGTAAAAGATCTGAATGAATTAATGTTTGTACAGTATGGTCATTACTTCAATATTGACGAAGAAGAACTAATAGATAATGATATTAATAGCATTCAAATACAAGGAAAAACTATCAAACCAAAGGAGGATAGAGTTATTTTGCCCGATGGGACTGTACTCTTAGTAGAAATATCAGCGATGCCACATCTCTTTGATGGGGGAGCAGCAAAACTATTATTCGTAAGGGACACTTCTTTTCGGATAAAAGAAAGGCTTTTAGAGGAACAAAATGAAAAAAACAAGAAATTATTAGATGAAACAATTTTATCAGAAACTTTAAAGACGGAATTTTTCAGTAATCTTTCTCATGAATTGAGAACGCCTCTAAATGTAATTTTAAGTGCCTTGCAGCTCTTGGATACATGTACAATTGGTAGTGGTGTTAATGATAAAGAACGAAAATTTAAAAAGTATAGTAACATAATGAAACAGAATTGTTACAGACAATTAAGACTTGTTAATAATATGATTGATATTACAAAACTTGATGCAGGTTTTTTTGAGCTAAATCTACAGAACTGTAATATTGTCAATGTTGTTGAGAGTGTTACTATGTCAGTAGCCGAATATATCAAAACTAAATCTATTGAATTGATTTTTGATACTGATATAGAGGAGTGTATAATATCCTGCGATCCAGAAAAGATTGAAAGAGTGATACTAAATCTACTTTCTAATTCAATTAAGTTCACAAAACCAGGCGGAAGAATGACAGTAAATATGTATGATAAGGGAGAAAATATTATAATATCAATAAAAGATACAGGCATAGGCATTCCAAATGATAAGTTAGATATTATTTTTGATAGATTTAGACAGGTAGATAAGTCACTTACACGAACACAGGAGGGCAGTGGTATAGGACTTTCCATAGTAAAATCTCTTGTTGAGTTACATAAAGGCACAATTTCTGTATTTAGTGAATATGGCAGCGGAACAGAGTTTATCATTGTGTTTCCAGTAATAGTAATGCCTAAAGAGAACGATATATGTGGAGTAGTTGAAGCTGAATTACAAGAAAGAATTGAGAGAATACATATTGAGTTTTCAGATATCTATTCCTTAAATTAGATAGAACAAATGACTGTAGTCTCTAGGTTGATCTCGAGTGACGTGGGTCGACCAATCACTGATATTGTTTCTGATCTTATTTATCCTGAACTGACAGAGGATGTTAGGGATGTGCAACGTACGCTGATTACTGTTGAAAAGCAGATTATGTCTTGCAATGGGGGGTGGTTTAACGCGCGCATTCTGCCTTATCATACGTTAGAACACAAAATGGATGGTGTGGTCATCACTTTTATAGATATCACTAAGTCCAAAGTGCTTGAGGAGGAGCTCAGCAAAACAAAATTGGCTTTAGAACAACGCATTGTAGATCAAAATGAAGAGCTATTACTGGTAAATGATAGGTTTATGGATGAAGTACAACAAGGTCATAGGGAAGTCGCTGCTTCTAAAGATCGGTCGCATAGTAAATTATAGGTATTTCACCCTTCAAGGTATATATATAAGTATTCTGCACA